>JAOPVD010000175.1 GCA_025966295.1 Frankiales bacterium
GCCGGCGCCACCGGCTACGGCGGCCTCACGGTCTCGGGCACCGGCACCACGGCCCCGCCGCTGCCGCAGGTGTCCTACGGCCCGCAGCAGCCGCAGTCCGGGTTCGCGCTGATCACGGTCCCGGCCAGCCGCGAGGTCACGCTCGCCATGCCCCAGGGCGGCGGCGCCGTCTACGTCGACCTCGTCGGCACCACCTGACCGCTCCCGTCCCGCTCCCACCCACCCTCTCCCGGTGATCCACGGAACCAGCGCCCCCGGCTGAGCGCCTCAAACGTGGGCGCCACTTCCGTGGATCACCGGAAGGGGGCGGGGCGTGGCAGGAATGGCTGGGCGGCGCCGACCGTTTGCGTCGGTGTGACCGGTCTCTACGTGTTGGCGGGGGCGCTGCTGCTCACCGCTGCGCTGGCGGTGCTGCACCGCCGGTACGACGGTCGGCTGAGCGCCCGGGACAGCCGGGAGGATTTGCGGCCGCTGATTCCGGCGAGCGGGGAGCGGGCCACCCTGCTGCAGTTCAGCAGTGCGTTCTGCGCGCCATGCCGGGCCACCAAGCGGACCCTCGCCGAGGTCGCCGAGGCGGTCCCGGGGGTGCGGCACGTCGAGCTGGACGCCGAGGGCAATCTGGAGCTGGTCCGCCGGCTGAACGTCCTCAAGACCCCCACCACGCTGGTGCTGGATGCCCACGGTCGCGAGGTGCTGCGGGCCACCGGGCAGCCCCGCAAGGCCGAGGTGCTCAGCGCCCTGGGGCAGGCAGTACCCTCGTGACCATGCGGCTGGTCCTGGTCAAGCGGAGGTCCATCGACCTCTGCCGTGCCCAGAGCTGCCTGTGTCGCGCTTCCTGAGCCCGTAGGAAGCCCGACAACCTCGAGAGGCACCGCCATGATCGACGCCCGGGGTCCCCGGTTCGGGGCCTGGATCACCACCGCTGTGCTCGTCGCTGTGCTCGTGATCAGCGGCAGCCCCACCGCGGCCGGCACCCTCCTCACCGTCCAGGCCGTCGTGATGGCGCTGGGCAGCCGAGGGAAGTCGCCGTACCAGTGGGTGTTCAAGACGCTCGTCCGTCCGCGGCTCGGGCCGCCGACGGAGCTCGAGGACGAGGCGCCGACGCGCTTCGCCCAGGTGGTCGGCCTGGTGTTCACCGTCGGAGGGGCCCTGAGCTTCTTCGCCGGCGCGACCCTGGCCGGCCAGCTGCTCACCGGGTTCGCCCTCGTGGCGGCCCTGCTCAACGCCGCGGTCGGGCTCTGCCTCGGCTGCGAGATCTACCTGCTGTTCAAGCGAACCACCACCAAGGGAGCAACCGTATGAGCCGCGAAGACGTCCTCGTCGACGCTGACTGGGCCGAGGCCCACCTCGATGACCCGAAGGTCGTCTTCGTGGAGGTGGACGAGGACGTGTCCGCCTACGACGGCGGCCACATCAAGAACGCCGTCCGCCTCGACTGGACCACGGAGCTGCAGCAGCCCGAGGCCCTCGACCTGATCGACCAGGCCGACTTCTCGAAGCTGCTGAGCGCCAAGGGCATCAGCAACGACGACACCGTCGTCCTGTACGGCGGCAACAACAACTGGTTCGCCGCCTACGCCTACTGGCAGTTCAAGCTGTACGGCCACAGCGACGTCAAGCTCCTCGACGGAGGCCGCAAGAAGTGGGAGCTCGACGGCCGCGAGCTCACCAAGGACGTCCCGGTGCGGGCGACCACGAGCTACCAGGCGCAGTCGCCCGACCTGTCCATCCGCGCGTTCCGCGACGAGGTCGTCGACGCCATCGGCAGCAAGAACCTCGTCGACGTCCGCAGCCCTGACGAGTTCAGCGGCAAGATCAAGGCGCCGGCGCACCTGCCGCAGGAGCAGAGCCAGCGCGCCGGCCACATCCCCACGGCCATCAACATCCCGTGGAGCAAGGCCGCCGCCGACGACGGCACCTTCCGCAGCGACGAGGAGCTCACCGCGCTCTACTCCGCCGAGGGCTTCAACGACGGCACGCCGACCATCGCGTACTGCCGCATCGGCGAGCGCTCCTCGCACAGCTGGTTCGTGCTGCGCGAGATCCTCGGCAAGGACGACGTGAAGAACTACGACGGCAGCTGGGCCGAGTACGGCAGCCTCATCGGTGTCCCGATCAAGAAGGATGTCTGACATGTGCGGCGCCCCCGACCAGGCCACCTTGCCGTCGCTGGAGGTCAGCCCGAACGAGGCCGTCATCCACGGCACCGTCGTCAAGGACGGCCAGCCCCTCCCGGGCGCGTACGTCCGGCTGCTCGGCACCACCGGTGAGTTCACCGCCGAGGTGCAGACCTCGGCGACCGGCTACTTCCGGTTCTACGCCGCCGACGGCGACTGGACCCTGCGCACCCTCGCGCCGGGCCAGTCGGTGGACACCACCGTGACGGCCGCCAAGGGCTCCGCGGCCGAGGTCACCGTCGAGCTCTAGCCCGCACTGCCGCTGATCCACAGAACCGGCGCCCACACCTGGAGAGCCAGGAGGTGGGCGCCGGTTCCGTGGATCACGGGGACTAGCGGGTACGGCGCCGCCGGAAGACCAGCAGGAACGCGATCCCGGCGAGCCCCAGCACGGCGACGGCGACGAGCACCACGAGCACCGGGAGTGGGATCTCCCGCCCCGGCTTGAGGTAGACCAGCGTGTTGGCGCGCTGGACGACCGAGCCGTTGCGGACCTCGACCACGATCGCGGCGTAGGCCTGCCCCTTCGGCCGGCCAGGGCCGGACTTCACGGTGAAGGTGCCCGGCTGGATCTCGCCGGCCTTGAGGGTGACGGTCCGGTCGGCCATCGCGACGTAGGGCGAGCTGCCCGGGGCACCGAGGGCGAAGTTGCCGTCGTGCTTGGTCACCTCGGCGGCGTAGACCCGCGCGGAGCGGGTCACCTTCTCGACGTTGCGCACGGTGTACGCCACCTTGGACGAGCCGCGGGTCGGCACCTCCACGGTGAAGGTCGTGATCGGCTTCCCGTTGCGCAGCGACGGCACCGGCGTCACCTCGATGCCCCCGGTGCCGGCTGCCGACGCCCACGGGGCGAGCAGCCCCAGGACCACGAGGACGACGACGACGGGCAGGACCCGTCCTGGACGAGTCCTGCCCGTACGCCATGTCCGCATGGGGAGAACCTAGATCAGCTCTCGAAGAAGTCCACGACCATCGTGCCCTCGTACGTGCCGGCTTTGCTGACCGACGGGGCGGCCGCGAGGATCGGGAAGGCGTCGTAGCTGCCGGTGACCGTGCTCAGGTCGAGCGGGACGACCGACTGCAGCGTGGCGGTGAGCTTGCTCAGCAGGCCGAGCTGCTGGCCGGACGTCAGGCCCGCCAGCGCGGAGGTCAGACCCGGCAGGGTGGAGCTGAGCGCGCTCTCGGCCTGGGTCAACGCCAGCTTGACGGTCGAGCCGACGATCGGCAGGCCGGTCGTCGGACCGGTGAGCACGCCCTGCAGCGTGCTGGTGAGCTTGGTGAGCAGGGCGCTCGGGTCGAGCGTGCCGCCGACCAGCGGCGCGCCGCCCATGATGCGCTTGCTCGTGGCCGCGGTGGCGTTCTTGGCCGGGTCGAGCGAGGCGATCGGGCCCTGGAAGGACGGGTTGTCGAACGTGCCGCCCTGCTGCGCGCCGCTGAGCGCGAACGGCAGCTCGCCGAGGCCGAGGGGCACCCCGCTGAGGACCTGGTCGACGAGCGGGAGCACCGTGTTGATCGGCGTGCCGGCGACATTGAACAGCTGGGTGCAGACGCTCTTGAGCGTGGGGCTCAGAAGGTTCAGGCCCAGCAGGTCGAGCACGCCGCCGAGCGGGGCGAGGAGGCCGAGCAGGCCGGCGGTGCTCGAGTCGGCGCAGGTGCCGAGCGCCCCGGCCGCGCCGCTCAGCACGACCTTCGGCTTCACGGGCAGCGTCGCCGTGCCGGCCAGCGGGTTGGAGCCGTACTGCAGCGACATCGCGCTGGCCGGGATGAAGGTCGTGTAGTCGTACCCGTTGGCGGTCTTCAGGTACAGGTTGGTCATCGTCGCGTTGACCTGGTAGCCGCTGCTGTTCACCATCCGGTTGGTGTCCGCGACGGTGGTGCGGAACGGCTGCGTCATGTCCGAGCCGAAGCTGAACGACGACAGCGCTGTGGTGCCGTCGACCTTGGTGACCTTGAACTGGCGGGCGCCGTCCGTGGTCGTGAAGGTGACGCCCACCAGGGCCGGATCGGCGAACGCCGGCGTGGTGAGCAGCGGTGCCGCAACGGCAAGGGCGGTGCCTGCTGCCAGGAGCAGCGAAAGGCGGGTCTTGGCGACCATCTAGGTCCTCCGGGTGTGGGCGAAGGGCCGGTGGCCCGTCACGAGAAGTAGGACACCGACTGCGAGCAGCAAGGCGGCGAGGACCACGGCAGAGGTGAAGTCGAAGCCTGTGAAGGGCAGGTGCGGCTTGGGGCCCGGTGTGGTCACGCCCGGGTTTCCGAGGCCGCCCGGCGGGACGACGAGAGTCACGGTGGTTGCGCTGCCACCGTTTCCGCTTTCCGCCATGTTCTCTCCGTTGCCTTGTCGTGGTGTGACAGGTGCTTCGGAATCGCCGAGAGGACACGGGATGGCCTCCCCGGGCCAAGTGTGATGGTCCTAACTGACTACAGAAGTGGCCTTCGCAACCTTTTGTCCGCACCGGGAGGACCAGTTGTCGGCAAGTGGCCTACACGGCACTGGTCCGCTTGGACAGACCGCTCAGATCTCTGGACGGACTGCCCTGACCGCGGCCGAAGCCCTTTCCCGTCGTGCCAGCACCGCGCACAGTCAAAGGGACATGTCGGGCGAACGTGAGGGTGTTGACGCAGTGCAGGACACGGTGCGAGCACGACGACGGGCGCTGCTGCTGGAGGCCTTTCGCACCTGGGGCCGCCGACCGCCGTGCGATCCGCGGCTGTGTCGGCACCGCGGTCGGCTGGACGACACCTGCATCCCGAGCATCGGCCGCTGCCGCTCCTGCGGCCAGGTGATCGGCCGCCGGCCGTAAGCGGCAGCTGGGGCTAGTAGACCAGCGCCTGAGCGTCGTCCTCGAGCGCCTCAGCGACGAACGACGCCGCTCCTGAGATCCGCACGCCCGGGACGAAGTCCTTCTGCGTCAGGCCCCGCCGGGCCGCGCACTGGGTGCAGACCGTGACCGTGCCCCCCGCCAGCACGGCCGCGAGCAGCGCCGCCGACGGTGGCGAGTGCTCGATCTCCAGGTCCCGGCCCGGTGTCACCAGCCACACCGACTCGCCGGTGAGCCAGAGCGACACGGTGGCGCCCGCCGCCGCCGCGACGGACGCGACCGTCAATCCCTGCATGCACCGCTCGGGCGCGTCCTCACCGGCAGTCACCTTCACGACCAGGCTTCGCATGCCCCGAGCATCCCAGGTGCCCTCTCCGGACCAGATGTCCGGTCGGTGGGCCTACATCGCCGCGCCCGCCGGCACCCCGGCCCGCCGACGTCGGATCTGGGCCTGTTCGGCCAAGTGGATTAGCCGAAATGACTAGCCCTCGCCATGTTCGCGGTCCGGGTGATCCCCGAAGGTTGTGGTGTCAGCACCCTGAACGCGTTCGAACCCCCAGGAGAACCCATGCACAAGGGCTTCGTCTTCGGCTCCGTCGCCGTCGCTGTTGGTGTGGCCTTCGTCGGTCCGGCCTCGGCCGCCGCCTGCACGGCGGGCACCACCTGTGCCGTCACCACCATCGCTGCCACGGTCGATGTGGGCACGCTCGCCATCGCGGCCCTCCCGGTCAGCGGCAGCCTCACCTTCACCAGCGTGCTGCCCGCCGCCGGGGCCACCCAGGACCTCCAGAAGGGCGCCGACCTGACGCTGACCACCGTCACGGACACCCGGCTGACCGGAACGGCCTGGTCGGTCACCGCCAACGTCTCGGAGTTCAGCGACGGCGCCCCCACCCCGCACCTCATCCCCCGGAGCGCTCTGAAGCTCAGCGTCCCCGGCGCCCCGCTCAAGGTCCTGGGTGCAGCCGGCATGACCATCGACCGCAAGGGCACGGCCACCGCGGTCAACGGCACCTCCGGTGACCTGGCGGGGCTGGTGTCCGCGTCCGCCACCGGGGGCCTGAACACCGTGGAGTACACGCCGCACATCGACATCACCGTGCCTGCGGGTACGCCGGCGGGCACCTACACCGGGGTCCTCACGCAAAGTGTCGCCTAAGCGCCTCCTGGCCAGGGCCGCCGTCGCGATCATCGTGGCGGCGGCCCTGCCGCAGACCGCCGCCCTCGCCGTACCCGAGAAGGCCCAGTGCACCAAGGGCCTCGGCGTCGGGCTCGTCGACACCAGCGGCTCCGAGCGGGACCCGCGGGCCTCCGTGTACGTGGTCGCCAACGCCAAGCCGGGCTCGACGTTCACCCGCCGCTTCCAGGTCTGCAACGGCACCGGCGGCCCGCTCACCGTCAAGCTCTACGGCGGCGACGCCACCATCGCGGGCGGCGCCTTCAGCGTCAGCGAGGGGCGCACCCGCGGTGACGTGGCGCAGTGGACGACGGTCGACCCGGGGACCGTGACCCTGCCCGACCAGACCCGGGTGATCGCGACCGCCACCTTCACGGTGCCGGCCCAGGCCACCGCCGGGGAGCGGTACGGCGTGCTGCTCGCCGAGCTGCCGGCCCAGCGCTCGAGCAGCGGGCTCGGCGTGGCCAGCCGGGTCGGGGTGCGCGTCTACCTCAACGTCGGCGAGGGCGGCGCCCCCAAGAGCGACTTCGCGGTGAGCTCGCTGCAGGCGGTACGCCGCGCGGACGGCACCCCGGCCGTCCTGGCGCGCGTCACCAACACCGGGCGCCGGGCCCTCGACCTGCGTGGCACCCTGCTGCTGTCCCACGGCCCCGGTGGCCTGTCCGCCGGCCCGTTCGACGCCCAGGTCGGCACCACGCTCAAGCCCGGCGACAGCGCCCCCGTCACCGTGCCGCTCGACAAGGCCATCCGGGGCGGGCCGTGGCGGGCCGTCATCGCCCTGAAGAGCGGCCTGCTCGAACGGCAGGCCACGGGCAACCTGACCTTCCCCGACCAGGCCGCGTCCGAGGCCGCGCCGGTCACCGCCAGTCCCGTCCCGCTCTACCAGGACGAGAGCGCCGTGACGCTGTTCGCGGCCGTCCTCATCGGGATCATGGCGCTGTTCCTGCTGCTGTTCGCCCTGCTCGCCTTCCTGCGCCGGCGCGAGCGCGAGGACCCCAGGTCGGCTCTCCCCGCCACTGGGTAGGCTCGTGCCTGACCGATCAGATCTCGGAAGGGCCCTCGTGAAGCTCGAGTACTTCTACACCGGACTGCTCATCGGCGTGTTCGCGTTCGTCACGTGGTTCTCGGTCTACGTCGTCTACAAGCTCTACCAGGGCCAGCGCTAGCCACGCTGGAGGCTCCCGCCAGACGCTAACCCGCGTTAACATCCGGCCGTGGACTTCTCCCTGACGCCCGAGCAACAGGCACTGTTCGCCAGCATGCTCAAGCTCGGCCAGGACGTGATCGCGCCGGGCGCGGCCGACCGGGACAAGAGCGGGGTGTGGGACCCGGCGGTGTGGAAGGCCACGTCCGCCGCCGGCGTCGCCGGCCTGCCGATCCCCGCGGAGTACGGCGGGTCCGGCGGGTCCATCCTCGACTGCTGCCTGGTCAACGAGGCGCTGGCTCAGGGCGGCAAGGACGGTGGCTTCGGGCTGAGCCTGGGCGCGCACTGGGTGATCGGCAGCGTGCCGATCTGGCTGCACGGCACCGAGGAGCAGCGGCAGCGCTACCTGCCGGGGCTCACGAGCGGCGAGCTCATCGGCGCGTGGGCGAGCACCGAGCCCGAGGCCGGCTCGGACGCCGGCGGCATCCTCACGACCGCCCGCCGCGACGGCGACGACTGGGTGCTCAACGGCACCAAGATCTTCATCACCAACGGCCCTCTTGCCGATGTCTGCACGGTCCTCGCCCGCGCCCCCGAGGGCCCGACGGCGTACATCGTCGAGGCCAAGACCAACCCCGGCTTCAAGGTGGGCCGGGAGCTGGACAAGATGGGCTGCCGCAGCTCCCCGACGGCCGAGATCCACCTCGACGAGTGCCGGGTGCCGCAGAGCGCCGTCCTGGGCGAGGTCGGCAGCGCGCTCTGGAAGATCGCCTTCGAGTGCTTCGACTGGGAGCGCACCGTCATGCTGGCCGCGACCGTGGGCGGCATGCGCAGCACCATCGACGAGACCATCCGGTACGCCAAGGACCGGCAGCAGTTCGGGAAGCCGATCGCCCACTTCCAGGCGATCGCCCACAAGATCGCCCAGATGGAGATCAACTACCAGGTCGTCAAGAACGCCGTCTACAAGGCGGCCTGGCTCAAGCAGCACGACCGGCCGCACGTCATCGAGGCGTCGACCGCGAAGGTCCTGGCCGGTGAGCTGTCCGTCCAGAATGCGCTCGAGTCGATCCAGATCCACGGTGGCTACGGCTACCTGCGGGACTTCCCGGCCGAGCGCGCGCTGCGGGACGCGAAGCTCACCAGCATCGGTGGGGGCACCACCGAGATCCAGAAAATGATCATCAGCCGTACCCTTCTAGGGTGACCCGGCCCGACCTGCACCCGTCCCTCGAACACCTCGCCTTCCTCGTCGGGGAGTGGCAGGGGCTGGGCGTGATGGGCTACCCGACCATCGAGGAAGCCCGCTACGAGCAGGAGATGTCGTTCGCGCACGACGGCCGGCCGTTCCTGGCCTACATCTCCAAGACCTGGCTCATCGACGACGACGGCAAGCGCCTCAAGCCGGCGGGCGCGGAGACCGGCTTCTGGCGGCCCGGCAAGAGCCCGCGGGACGTCGAGCTGCTGCTCGCCCACCCCACCGGGGTCGTGGAGATCTCGGTCGGTGAGGTGGTCTTCAACAAGATCGAGCTGGTCTCGGACGTGCTGGCCCGGACCGAGACCGCCAAGGAGGTCAACGGGCTCAAGCGGCTCTACGGCCTGGTGGAGGGCGATCTGGCCTACGCCATCGACATGGCGGCGGTCGGTCAGCCGTTGACCGCACACCTGTCCGCCCGCCTCCACAAGGTGTCCGGCTGACCGCTGCTCACCGCGGGTAACCGCAAGGAGCGGAACCGCCGGTGATGCCCTGTCCCGGACCGGTTCGGGAACCATGTACGCACGGCCCCCCTCGACCGTCCCCGCCCCGCGCCCGGACAAGGCGAACCCCCGGGCGCTTCCTCGCTGGCCGGGGTTTGGACCGGTGGTGCGAGGGCCGGCTGGACAACGTCCGGCGCCCGGGGGAGCTGGTGCCTGTCGTGGATTCGCCGTACGCCGTCCCGGCGTGCGGTGTTCCGCGGTCCTAGAACGGCGTCCTAGCGGACAGCCACCTCACGAGTCCCAGAAGTACACAAGTTTCCGGACCACCTCCTCTCACGTGTACCTCCACGGTACGTCCCCCTCCCGGATCTGTCCCCCCACTTCTTCGGTGATCCACGGAACCAGCGCCCACGTCTTGGGACCCCAAACGGGGGCGCCGGTTCCGTGGATCAGCCAGAGAGAGGCACCTGGCAGGGCCGAACGGCGGTACGACGCCCGGCAGCGCGCGGATGGACCAGCGAGTGGTCACCCGATGGGAGGTCAACAGGCCCGTCGCGGCCTCCGATCTCCAACACGTGACCCCCGAACTGCAGGAGGAACGTGTGTCCCCGATGGCACTGCTCGAGAGCGGCATCCCGCTCTCGCTGCTGCTCGACCTCGTCTGCGGACCGCACTCCGCCGACCTGCTGGACCACGAGCGCACCACTTCTCCCGTGATCCACGGAACCAGCGCCTACCGGGCGCCCGCCTAGACGTCGCTGCCGCTTCCGTGGATCACCGGTTGCACAGGGTCTCGGATCGTCCACAGCTTGCGCTGCAGGGCTGTTGCGCCGTGCCGGCAGGAGATGTCGTGCGCGAAGGCGCATCTGCCAAGTCCAGGACATCGCCGCCGCCCTGGGGCGGGACAGCCAGGGCGTCGTGACCGCGGAGGAGCTCCGCGTCGGCGGCGCCGACCGCGCCGTCATCACCCGGCTCGTCGACGACGGCCGCTGGCGTCGGCTCGCCCGCGGGCTGTACCTCACCGTGCCGGGTCCGCTGACTGAGGTGGCGAAGGCGCACGCCGCGGTCAAGCACGCCGGCCCCGGCGCGGTGCTGACCGGGCTGCTGGCGGCCCGCTGGCTCGGGCTCCGGTGGGTGCCCGAGCCGACCGCGGTCCAGGTCCTGGTGCCCGCCGACCGCCGGCGTCACAGCTCGGATGCCTTCGTCCTGGTACGGCGCCACGCCGGGCTGGAGATGCTGCCGACCAGCACGCACGAGGGCCTGCCGGTCGCCCCGGTCGCGAAGGTGGTCGTCGACGCCGCCCGGGAGCTGCACTCCCTGCAAGACGTCCGCGGCGTGGTGCTCGCCGCGGTCGCGGACGGCCTCTGCACGACCGAGCAGATCCGGTCGGTGCTCGCGGCAGGCGCCGTGGCGGGCACCAAGCTGGTGCGCCGGGCGTGCCTCGACGCGGAGCGCGGTGCGGTGTCGCCGCCGGAGGCCGAGCTGGTGGACGGGCTGCTACCGCTGGGGGTGCCGTTCTACTGCAACTGCGAGGTGTGGCTCGGCGAGGAGCTGCTCGGGATCGTTGACGTGTGGCTGGTCGGCACCGGTGTCGGCGGGGAGCTCGACAGCAAGCAGTTCCACGCGGACGCGCTGAGGCTCGACGCCACCCTGCTTCGCGACAAGCGGTTCCACCGCGCCACCCTGTCGCTGCAGCACATCAGCCCGCTGCGGTACCGGTCAGCGCCCGGCGCCTTCCACGCGACCCTCCTCGGTGAGGTGGCCGCCCGTGAGGCGGCCGGCCTGTCCGAGCCGGCCGGCCTGCGACTCGTCCCCCGCGGCCCGTTGCTCGGCCTGCGCCCCGAGCCCGCGCGCCGCCGCCGCTCCACCGCCGCCTGACCCCCACCCTCGCCCTCCGGTGATCCACGGAACCAGCACCCCCGTTTGGCCCGCCAAAACGTGGGCGCCCGTTCCGTGGATCACCGGGCGAGGGCGGCGGGAGACGGGGGTCAGCGGAGGAGGGTGGCCTCGAAGCGGTCCCGCAGGTCCTTGCCGACCGGCCCCAGCCCGAGCGGCCGGCCGTCGAGCTCCACCACTGCCGCCACGCCCCGCACCGACGACAGCAGCAGCACCTCGTCGGCACCGGCCAGCTCGGCGGCGCTCACCGGCCGGACGGCCACCGGCACGAGCTCCTGCACGACGGCGAGCGTCGTACCCGCCAGGATGCCGACCGAGGCGGGCGGGCTGACCAGCTCGCCGGCCACGGACACCACCACGGTGGCGGTCGGCGCCTCCAGCACCCAGCCGTCGGAGCTGAGCCAGATCGCGTCCTGGGCGCCCGCGGCCGCAGCCGCCCGCAGGCTGGCCATGTTGACCGCGTACGACGTCGACTTCACGCCGCCGAGGAGCCAAGGCGCCTCGGCCCGCTGGGCCGCGGACAGCCCCAGCGTCAAGGTCACGGCCGACACGCCGTGCTCCCGTGCCTGCCGGGTCTCCGCCGGTACCTCGGTCACGACCGCGAAGCCCACCGGCCCGGCCCCCGGGGCGCCCTTGGAGCAGACCAGCCGGAGGACGCCGTCGTCGAGGCCCTCGCTCGCGGCCACCGCCAGCTCCGCGAAGCCGGCCGGCAGTGCGATGTCCAAGCGCGCGGCCGACAGGACCAGCCGCTGCAGGTGCGCCGCGAGGTGCGCCGGACGGCCGCCGGCGATCCGGAGCGTCTCGAACACCGCCTCCCCGCGGAGCACCCCGAGGTCGTCGGCCCTCAGGACGGGCTCGCTGGCGGCAACCGGCCGCAGCCCCTCGAGCAGCACGACCCTGGTCACGGCAGGAACGTTAGCGGCCGGCTGCTGCTCTCGCGGGATGACGCCGACCCGCAGTTGGGCGCACACTGGCAGGGCGACGACCCGCAGGCCCCCCTTCCCGCGGGTCGTCGCACCCGCGGGGAGCCGGCGCGCCCCCTGCTCGCCGGCGACGTAGCCTCAGGGCCATGGGTCGCAGCGTGGAGACCGGGGCGCAGTGGCAGGCGGAGCTCCGCGCCCGCGGGTACCGCCTGACGCCGCAGCGGCAGCTGGTCCTCGAGGCCGTCGGCGAGCTCGGCCACGGCACGCCGGAGGAGATCGCCACGGCAGTCCGCCGGACCGCGTCCGGGGTCAACATCTCGACGATCTACCGCAACCTGGAGCTGCTCGAGGAGCTCGGTCTGGTGCGGCACACCCACCTCGGCCACGGAGCGCCGACGTACTCGGTCGCGGGCAATGACGACCACGTCCACCTGGTCTGCCGGGACTGCGACGGTGTCGAGGAGGCCTCCACCGAGCTGGTGCAGGACGTGGTGGAACGCCTCGCGGCGGAGAAGGGCTTCACTGTCGACGTCGGGCATTTCGCCCTTTTCGGGCGCTGCCGGAGCTGTTCGGCTCCCTGACGGAAACACCTGCGCCTCGGGGCAGGAACGGTGGAGCCGGCGGCGAATAGAGAAGCAGCCGCAGCTAGCGGTCGTTCCGACGTCGATGCTGGGGTCACGCCGCGCGTGCCCCCCACCCAGCAAGCAGGAGAACCATGCGCCGCGCCTCCCTGTCCTCTCGAGCGACCGCCTTGCTGGGGGTGACGACCCTGCTGACCGCCGCCGGGCTCGCCTCCGGCGCCCTCGTCGGGGTCGCCCATGCCGTCGCTGCCACGAGCGTGACCCCGAGTGCGGTGACCAACACCAGCACGGCCCCGACCGTGCTGACCGTGAACGGCGCGGACTTCAAGCCGGGGGCCAGCGTCACCCTGGTGCCCACAGTGCCCGGCGACCAGGTGGCCCCGATCACCACCAGCGTCGACGTGCCCGGCTCCACCGGCTCCGCGCTGAAGGTCTCCGCGACGCTGACGCTGGCCGCGCCCGAGCCCTACGACGTCGTCGTGACGCAGCCGTCGGCCACGTCCAGCGGCGGCACCGAGACGGTGACCTGCGCCAAGTGCCTGACGGTCGTCAACCCCGGGCGCCCGACGGTCACGGGCGTGGTGGCGGACCCGGCGAAGGCCGACGGCTTCCTCATCGTGAGCGGCACCAACTTCGCCAAGGGCGCGCGGGTGCTGTTCGTCAAGCCGGACGGCACCGCGGACACCGGCCTCACCTTGACGGAGACCACCTACCCGGGTGCGACCAGCCTCAAGGGCAAGTACAACGCCCTTCCCGAGGCCGCGGCCGGCAAGCACACCCTGGTGGTGACCAACGTCGACGGCCAGTCGAGCAAGGGCGGGGTCGACTTCTACCAGCCCAAGATCACCTCGGTGTCGCCGGCGGCGCTGGGCCAGGGCGCCCAGCAGGTCCCGCTCACCGTCAGCGGTGAGGGCATCCGCTCGGGCGCCTCCCTGGGCATCCAGCAGTCCTCCAGCAGCGTCTCGGACATCACGGTCGGCACCGCGACCGCCGCCGCCAACGGCCTCAGCATCACCGCCCCGGTCAGCGTGAGCCCCGACGGCAGCCCGTCGGCGCGCACCCTCACCGTCCGGAGCCCGGACGGGGCCTTCGCCACCAAGACGGCGGCGCTCACCATCCAGCCCGGGCCGGCCATCAACGACCCGTTCACCAACCCGACCGTGGACGCCATCACCCCCTCCGAGCTGGGCCAGAACGGCACCCTCGTGGCGACCATCGCCGGCAGCGGCTTCAGCACCGACCCGGCGGCCAAGCCGACCTTCACCTTCGACGACGCCGCGATCACCGCGGTCACGCAGAGCGTGTCGGCCGATGGCACCGAGGCCGTGGTCGCCCTCACGGCCGCCCCCGGCGCGACGGTGGGTGGTCACAACCTCACGGTCACCAACCCGGACTTCGGTCGCTACAGCACGACCGGTGACGGCACCCCGGGCCTGGCGCCGTACCCGCTGACCGTCAACCCGGCGCCGCAGGTCTCCGGTATCAGCCCGGCCGCCGCGGCGGGTGGCGACACCAACAAGCCCGTGACGCTGCGCGGCACCGGCTTCGACACCAGCGGCATGGAGGTCGACTTCGGCCCCGGCATCACCACCAACAGCGTCGCCGTCACCAGCAGCACCTCGGCCATCGCCACCATCACGGTGGCCCTGACCGCCGCGCCCGGTGGGCGCGATGTGACGGTCACCAACACGAGCGACCGGGGCCGCTCCACCTGCACCGACTGCTTCGGCATCAACTCGATGTCGCTGACCCCCACCACCGGTGACAACGGGGACGCGGACCGGACCATCAGCTTCAGCGGTGCGGGCGCCTCCAGCGGCCAGGACCTGAGCACAACCACACGGGTGGTCCTGCAGATGGTCGGCTCGCCGGCCTACCAGCCCGACATCGCCGGCACCGAGCTGGCGCCCGGCGCGTCCGCGGCCTCGGCGAGCTTCAACCTCACGAACGCCGCGCCCGGCCTCTACAACGCGGTGCTCACCCGGAGCACCGGCGGCCCGCTCAGCTGCTCCGGCTGTTTCACGATCATCGACGGCACGCCGCACACCGTCACCGCGCTCAGCCCGGCGGTCGGCGGCCGCGGCGCGATCGACCGCGTGGTGACCCTCACCGGCACCAGCTTCTCGCGCGGCGCGGTCGTCACCATCCCGGACGTCACGGTCAGCGAGGCGACCTTCACCAACCCGACCTCGATCACGGTCAAGGTCACCGTTCCGGCCGACGCGCCGCTCGGCAAGAAGGTCGTGACCGTCCGGAACGCGGACGGCTCCAGCCCGGCCCAGCTCGCCGACGGCTTCGAGGTGGTGCCGGCCCCGGCCGTCACCAAGGCGGAGACCGAGGCAGCGGACAAGAAGAGCCTCGGCCAGGGCGCGACCAACCGGGTCGTCACCATCGAGGGCTCCGCGTTCAGCGACAAGTCGGTGGTGTCGTTCTCCGGCAGCGGCCTCAACGTGGTCACCCAGTTCGTCGACGCCACGCACCTGAAGGCGACGGTGACCGCAGCCGCCGACGCCGCGACCGGTCCGCGTGACCTGACCGTCAAGGACTCCGGCACCGGCGGTACGTCGGCCCCGCTGGCCTCGGCCATCACGGTGACGCCGGCGCCCAAGGTCGCGCTCGTCTCCCCGTCCACGCTGCCCGCGGGTAAGGCCGAAAAGGTCACCGTCTCCGGCCAGGGCTTCGCCCCCGGGGCCACGGTCACCATCGCCGGGGTGGACGTCGACCAGACGAAGAACACCGTCAGCGCCGACGGCACGTCGCTGACGTTCGACGCGGTCGTCAAGAAGACCGCCAGCGGCGGTGCCCGGACGGTGACGGTGAAGAACACCGACGGCGGCGCCGCGAGCTGCGCGGCCTGCTTCACGGTGACCGTCCCGACGACCCTGGTGCTCGACGCGCTGCCGCGCACCGCCACCGCCGGGCAGCCGGTCCTGGCCAGCGGGCGGCTCGTCAACAGCGCCACCGGCAACGGCATCGGTGGCAAGAAGGTCACTGTGACCTTCGCCCGGGCCGTCGGCGGTCCCTACACCGCGGCGGCCACGACCAGCACCGCCTCCGGCAAGACCGGCGTCTGGTCCATCACGTTCCACCCCAGCTACACCACCAAGGTGACGGCGGCGTACGCCAGCGAGAGCAGCAACGCGGCCGCCACCTCGGTCGCCCGGCAGCTGCCGGTGGCCGCGCTGGTGCGGGTGACGTCGCCGCGCAGCGGTGCCACCACGGCGGCGACGAGCACGCTGCTGGTCAAGGGCGCGGTCTCGCCCAACAAGTCCGGCCGCACCGTCGGGCTGTACCGGCTGGTGAACGGCGTCTACCGGGGCATCGCCTCCGCGAAGATCGCCTCCAACGGCAGCTACGTGATCAGCGTCAAGCTGGCCAAGGGCTCGTACACGCTGCGCACCGGCGTCGGGGCCACCCCCGGCAACACCGCCGGCAACTCGGCGGCGTTCTCGGCCAAGCGCAGCTAGTCCCGCGCACCTGACGCAGGCCCGGAGCTCACACGAGCTTCGGGCCTGCGTGCGTGTGAGCGCGGACATCTCGGGAGAAATGTCGACAATCTGGGGCCACGCGGAGGGCTGCCCGTTGCCGATCGGCCCTCCGAGCGTTGGAGAGGCATGCGCACAGCCCGCACCGCCGTCGTCGTCACTGCCGCGCTGGTCAGCCTGTCGTTGGGCGGTGGGACCGCGCACGCCGCTCAGACCGTGGCGCCGACGGCGCTCCCCAACGACGGCACCAAGACCTTCACCATCACCGGCGCCCCCGCGAAGGCCACCGAGGCGGTGGTCCTCAAGCTGGTCGGCCACCCGGACATCTCCGGCACCGTCAGCAACCCGGGCGCAGGGGCGCTGTGCTCGCTCGGCGTCGCGGACTCCGACTGCGGCAGCTCCATCACCGTCTCGGTGAACCTGCTGAGCGCCTTCCCCGGCCGCTACGACGTGGTCCGCACCCAGACCCCCGCGGGCCTCGGGGGCAGCGCGAGCACGACAACGTTGCCGGCGGCACTGGCCGTCCTGTCGCAGCCGCTGTTCGCGGCCAGCAACCCGGTCGTGCCGGCGGTCCGCGGCCAGGGCGCCAGCTCGCGCATCACCGTCACGGGCACCGGTTTCGCCCCTGGCATCGTGGCCTCCTTCGGGCCCGGTACGACGGTTAGTGACCTGGCCGTCGGCGCGGACGGCACGTCCCTGACGGCCAACGTCGCGGTCGGCCCGGACGCCGTCATCGGGGCCCGGGACGTCAGCCTCACCTCCGCCGACGGGCTGAGCAAGACGCTTCCGGCCGGGTTCGCCGTCAGCGCCCAGCCGGTGCTCACCGGCATCGACCCGGCCAAGAGCACCGGCAAGGCGGCGGAGACCGTCACCGGCGTGCGGTTCACGGGCGACAAGCTCGTCGGTGGTGGCGACTTCGGCCTGCTCATCGCGGGTGTCGACGTGAAGAACGTCGTGGTGGCACCTGACGGCAAGAGCGTCACCGCCGACCTGGCCGTCAAGAGCACCTCGGCCGCCGGGCCGCGCACCGTGCGGGTCACCAACAACGACGGTGGCCGGGCGGTCCTCAACGACGCCTTCACGGTCGTCGCGCCGCCGGCCGCGCCGGCCAGCGTTGTCGCGTTCCCGGACGACACGGTCGCCTACGTCACCTGGACCGCGCCCAGCACCCCGGGCAGCGGCCCCGTCACCGGCTACCGCGTCACTTTCCTACCGGAGATCTCGGTCGACGTCACCGACCCGACCAAGCGGGCGGTCGCCGTTCCGGGCCTGGTCAACGGAAAGGCGTACACCTTCACGGTCACCGCCAAGAACGCCGAGGTCGGCTTCGGCGCCGGCCGGGCGGCCGGCCCGGTGACGCCGAAGTACCGCACCGTCCTGACCAGCAAGGCCTCGCGAGCGACCGCCGTCTCCGGCCAGAGCGTCACCTGGTCCGGCGTGCTCACCCGCCGCAACGGCAACCTCCCGATCGGCGGTGCCCCCGTCAACGTGGTCGTCCGCCCGCAGGTCGGCAAGGCCAGCACCAAGGCGGTCACCACCGACGCCCAGGGCCGGTGGAGCATCGCCGCCACGACCGTCTACACGACCGCTGTCACGGCCTCCTACGCCGGCAGCGCCCTTGAGGCGAGCGTCGCCA
>JAOPVD010000239.1 GCA_025966295.1 Frankiales bacterium
GGGTCGCCCGCGTGGCGCTGCCGTCGATCGGGCAGGTCTGTCCGGACTCGGCCAACCAGCCGCAGGCCGGGCAGACGACCCCGGGGACCGTCACGTCGTCCTGCACCAGGAGGTCCTGGATGGCGGCCACGGTCCCGGCCCAGAGGCAGTCGCGCAGGCCGATGGCGGCCGGCCGGTGGGCGGCGGCCCGCTCCAGTGCCTCGGCCACCCGGCGGGCCTCGTCCTGCTCCTCGAAGCGGTCGATCACCGCCTGCGCCTTTTCGCGGATCTCGGCTCGGGTGGCGGTGGCGGCGTCGACGGTGAAGGTGCCGGCCAGCCGCTCCCGCACCCGGCGGGGGAGGTAGTCCAGGAACGGCGGGATCTCCTGCTCGTGCCCGCCGACCGCCACGAGCTCGTAGCCGTCGGTGTCCAGCAGCTGCTCGAGCGTCCGGCCGACCTTGAGGAAGTGCCGCTTCGCGAGCTCCTCCGCCTTGTTCATGACCCGGCGTTCCTCGAGGCCGTACCAGCCGGCGTAGTTCGGCTTGCGCAGCGCCGGGTCGTCGATCGCGCGTACCGGCGCCAGCTCGTCCTGGCGCAGCATCCAGAGCTGCGCCGCCTTCCGGTCGACGAGCGCGATGCAGGTCGGGTGGTCCTCGTCGAGGATCGCGACCAGCGGCCGGATCCAGGCGTCGTCATCGAGGACGACCCGCTCCCGGGTGCTGCGGGGCAGCTGCACGACCTCGTAGAACTCCCTGCCGCTGCAGGCGAAGACCGCCACCCCCGGCGGCTTCCACCAGCCACCGACCGCATCGGCGTCGATGCGGGCGATGTCGTCGCGTACCGATACCCGCACGTCGTGGGGGACGTCCTTGTCCTTCGCCACGTCGCGCAGCTGCGCCAGCAGGTCGTGGGTGCGCGGGTGCACGCTGTCGTGCTCCTCCCGCTGCGGCGGGATGGTCAGGTAGACCGACAGCACCGGCAGGCCGTTGCCCTGGAAGCCGGTGATGCGTCGCAGCGTGCTGTTGTCGATCATGCTCCTGGCTCCCTGTTGCAGAGGGGCCTCCGGAATGCCCGTCCGGGCCCCGCTCAACCGGCACCCGCCGCCGCCACCCTTCCCCGGTGATCCACGGAACGGGCGCCTACGTTTCAGGCCCGCAAAGGGGGGCGCTGGTTCCGTGGATCACCGGGAGTGGGGCCGGGGCGGGTGTCAGCGCAGGTACAGGGCCGAGGTCATCGCGAGTGCGCCGAGCTCGTTGCGGCAGTAGCTGGTGTCGCTGCCGAGCTGTGCGTCGCAGGCCGTCCGGCGCTGGGCGGCCAGGTCCGGGGCGTACAGCGTCGCCCGGACCCAGCCGCGGTTCGCCGGGGCCTTGAACGTCACCGCGCCACCCGGTGCCAGCAGCGCGTCCGTGACAAGGGTGGTGCCGTTGGCGCGCACCTCGACCAGTCCGGCGCCCGGTGTCCCGAGCGCCCGCACCCGCATCGGCGTGCCGCCCGGCACGGTGTCGCCGACCATCGACTCGTAGCGGCCGTCCCGGTCGGCGTCGGCCTCCAGCAGCAGCTGGGTCGCACCGGCGAGCGGCGTCTGCAGCGAGATGGAGGTCCGGCCGTGCCGGATCGCATCGAGCACCCCGGCCGTGGAGCGGTTGGTCGCGAACACCCAGGTGGTGGGGTTGCCGATGCCCTGGGCGGCCGCGACCGAGATCCAGTGCGAGTCGCCGCCCCCGGTGGCCGCGACGTGCCAGCCCTTGTTGAGCATGCACTCCCAGAAGAACACCGCGTCGTCGTTGGCCGCGGCGGCGGGGGCCGGTGGCTGCAGGACGTGGTTGGTGTTCCAGATCTCGACCGACTCGACCCGCACGTCGTAGCCGTACCTCCAGTGCAGCGAACCGGTGTCGCTGCAGCTGGTCATCTCGTGGCCGATGTCGTCGGCGGGGTGGTTGGCCTGCAGCAGGCCGCCGTCGGCCCGCAGCCGCCAGGCCATGGCGGTGACGGCGGCCGCGCCCTTGTCGCCGGCGGGGTAGACCCGGCGGGCGCCGAGCATCTGGGCGTGCCCCGCGATCGAGTTCTCGTAGCCCGGCACCCCGATGACGCCGAACGCGCCGAAGCCCGGGTCGTGGACCGAGACCGAGCCGTCGTCCTCCGGGTGGTCGTCGGAGTGGTGGTCGGTGATGGCGAGATAGTCGAGGCCCTTCAGCGCGGCCTCGGCGAACCGCTGCTGCACGGTGCCGCCGAGCGTGTAGGCCTGGTTGAGGTCGGTGTTGCTGTCGCCGAGCCCGAGCTGGTCGAGCGGCCCGCCCAGCGGCAGCGAGCCGAGCGCGTCGAGCGGGGTGCCGGTGGGGTCCTGGAAGTAGGAGCCCTGCTGGCCACGCGGGCAGTAGGCGTCGTGGCTGTAGCAGGTGTGGACGTGCAGGTCGCCGGCCAGCCACTCGCCCGCCAGGGCCGGCGGCGCCTCGTCCGGGGCGGTGGCGGCCGGGCGGTCGGCGGCCGCTGTGCTGCCCGAGAGCGGCAGCGTCAGGGCTGCGAGCACCACGACGGTGGCGAGCAGGAAGGTCGGGCGGTTCGGTCGCATGGCGTCCTCGTCGGGGGTCAGGCGGTGGCGATGCGCGGTCGGGCGGTGCCCGTGGCGTGGAGGTGGCGCAGTCCCCAGGCGGTGGCCGACTTGGTGGTGGCGGCGGCCGTGGGCTGCACCGTCCGCTCCGGCAGCGCCGCCGCCAGCAGCGGCACCAGGTGCGGGTGCGCGGTGGTGATGCCTCCGGCGAGCACGACAAGCCTGGGGGAGGCGCGGGGCTCCTGCTCGATGGCCTGGGCCAGGGCGGCGGCGAGCGGCGGCAGGTCAGCAGCGGTCAGGGGTGCGGGCAGCGCCCAGCCCCCGGCCACCGTCTCGAGGCACCCGACCCGGCCGCAGCCGCAGGGTCGGTCGCCGAACCGGCCGCCGTGGGCGAACAGGTTGGCCTCCGCGACCCCGCCCGTCACCACCGCCCCGCCGACCCCGGTACCGAGTCCGACGAAGACGAGATCGGGGGCACCGGGGCGCAGCGCGGACTCGCCCAGGGCCGCCGCCTCGGCGTCGTTGCACACCACGGCGGCTCGCACCGGGAGGCCGAGCTGCTCGGCCGGGTCGACGTCGTACCAGCCGAGGTTGGAGGCCGCGACGACGCGGCCGGCGTGGACCAGACCGGGCACCGCCAGCAGCAGCGGCCGACCGTCCGGTGGGTGCAGCCCGTCGAGCCGCTGCACCGCGGAGCCGGGTCCGAGCAGGACCGTTTCGACGCTGCTTGCCCCCACCTCGACGCAGCACAGCCCGAGGGCAGAGGGGTGCGCGACGACGGGCGGCACGCGCTCGCTCGTCGTCACAGGCAGGTCCGCTCTCTCGGTGTCCGCGACATATGTATGCGACATTTACAAATACCGGAGGCGCTGTCAAGATGCCGCAGTGAGCGCCCCTCTGCTGCTGAAGGCCGGCCGGGCACTCGTCGACGGCGCCGTGCGCGACGACGTCGACGTGCTGCTGGCGGACGGCGTCGTGAACGCGGTCGGACCGGGGCTCGCGGTGCCGCCGTCCACGCAGGTGCTGGAGCTGTCGGACGGCCTGCTGGCCCCCGGGTACGTCGACCTGCACGTGCACGCCCTCGACGGCCACGGGCTCGTCGGCGAAGGCAGTCCGGACGTGCCGGGCCTGGCCCGGGCGCTGGCCACGCGGGGGGTGACGAGCTTCCTGGCGACCACCGCGGCGGCACCGGTCGCGGAGCTGGTCCAGGTCCTCGCCGGGCTGGCCGACGGGGGCGCCGGTGCGCGCTGCCTGGGGGCGCACCTGGAAGGGCCGTGGCTGGCCGCGGCTAAGGCGGGGGCGCAGCCGCGTGACGCGCTCGCGCTGCCCTCGCTCACCGACCTCGAGCGGCTGCTGGCCGCGGGTCCGGTGGTGATGCTCACGCTGGCGCCGGAGCTGGAGGGTGCCCAGGCCGTCATCGCGCGCGCGGCCGCGGCCGGGGTGGTCGTCGCCCTGGGCCACAGCGCCGCCGGGTACGACGTCGCCGGCGCAGCCGTGGCGGCGGGGGCTCGGCACGTCACGCACTGCTTCAACGCGATGCCGCCGCTGCACCACCGCGAGCCGGGGCTGGTCGGGATGGCGCTCGACCGCGGCGAGGTCACCGTCGAGGCCATCGCCGACGGCGTGCACCTGCATCCTGCGGTGCTGCGCCTGCTGTGGCGCGCCTGCGGCCCGCACCGGGTCTGCCTGGTCAGCGACGCCGTCGACGTGGCGCTGCCCGGGACGCAGGCGGCCCGGCTCCCGGACGGCACGCTGGCAGGCAGCCGGGTCGGCCTAGACGCCTGCGTGCGGAACGCGGTGGCCTGGGGGATCCCGCTGGCCGACGCCCTCACGATGGGCTCTACCACGCCGGCGGCCGCCATCGGCCGGGTCGCTGCGCTGACGCCGGGCGCACCGGCCGACGTCGTGCTGCTCGACGCGGACCTGCAGGTCGCCTGCACGGTGGTGGCCGGCGTACCGGTGTGGCAACGCTGAGGCCGCGCGTCGTCGGCACGGTGCGGGGACCGGTCGAGGTCGCCGAGACCGGCCAGGGCCCGGTGCTGCTGGTCGTGCACGGCACGCCGGGCGGCTGGCAGCAGGCCCGCCTCGTCGGCGAGGACCTGGCCCCGTGCGCCCGGGTGCTGCTGGTGTCGCGGCCCGGCTACGGCCGCACGCCGCTGCGCTCGGGCCGGACCCCGCGGGAGCAGGCCGCGCTGTACGCCGCCGTGCTGGACGCCCTCGGCATCGACCGGGCCGTCGTGCTCGGCATCTCCGGCGGCGGGCCGTCGGCGTACGCCTTCGCCGCCGCCCATCCGGAGCGCTGCACCGGGCTGCTGCTGTGCTGCGCCCTGCGCGGTCACCTGCTCCCTCCGGGGGTGGCCGGCATGCGTCGGCTGGCCGCGGTACCCGGGCTGTGGAGCGCCCTCGCCGGCACCGCGCGCCGGGTCGACCGGCTGCGCGGCAGCCGTGGGGCCGAGCCGGACCCAGCGGCGTTCACCGCGGCCGAACGCGAGCTGATGGGCGACTCCCGCGTGCTGGCCGGGCTGCACGACTTCGCGGCCCACCGGGTGCAGAGCCTGCACGGCCGGGGGCTGCGCAACGACACCCGGCAGCTGCTCGCGGGGGTCCGGACCGGGGCCGCTCCGTGGCCCGTCGGCGTGCGCGTCCCCACCGTGGTGCTCCACGGTGACGCCGACGAGGTGGTCCCTCTCCAGCACGGCGAGGCGTACGCGGCCGCGGTGCCGGGGGCGCGGCTCGAGGTGCTCGCCGGGCTGGGACACGCGGTACCGCTGTTCGCCCGCGACCGGCTCGGTGCGCTGGCGCGCGAGCTGCTTGGGTCCGACTAGCTCACAGGTGCGCCGGGCCGGCCCACTCCGGAAGCGGCCTGGCCGCCGGCGGCGCCACCTCGGTGTAGTACCGCGTCATCCAGTACGGCGTGAGGAAGTCGATGCCCGGCTCGCGCGCAGCCGGGCCCTGCCCACCATCCAGAGCGGTCGGCGGGCGCTGCCAGAGGAAGTCACTCGGCGGACGGACCGCAACGGGCAGTGGCCGGGCGGCCCGCAGGCCGGTGGCCTGGCTCACCGGCGGGACGGCCGGTGCGCCGGGGAACCAGGTGACGGAGCCGCCGGGTGCCTGCTCGACGGCGATCTCGTACTGGTCGTCGCGAACGCACGCCAGGGCGGGGCCGCAGCGCGGGCTGTTGCGGACCGGCGCTCCGGTCTGCACGGTGGTGCGGTAGGTCAGCCACTGCCGCAGGTGGGTGACGGTGGCGTCGAGCCGCGGCCGATCGCCCGTCAGGGCGTAGGTGATGGCCTCGAAGTGCGCGTTGACGTCGTCGCGGGTGGTCTTGTCCATCACCGCGAAGGCCCGGGCGAACAGGTCGCGCTCGGCGCCGGAGGTGGTGCGCAGCAGGTTGAAGCCGGTCAGGTGGTGCAGGTTGAACTTGTAGTAGCCGGCGTTGGGCTGCGCCGAGTCGATCTCGAGCGAGGGCGCCAGCGCGGGTCCCTGGCTGGCCAGCTCCTCGGCCCAGACCGCGTCCCACTTCTGCCTGTCGGGGGCGGCGCCGCCGTCGGCCAGCACGTGCCGGACGGCGTTGGTGAGGTTCAGCCGGGCCATCGGCACCTGCACGAACAGCGGCGAGATGAAGCCGTCGAAGTCGTGCTTGGCGCTCACGTAGCCGTGCGGCCGCGGGTACGACCAGCCGTACTTGAGCAAGAACTCGCCCATGGCCAGCAGGTCCGCGCGGATCTGCGCCCGCAGCGCCGGCCGGTCGGGACCCACCAGGTCGTACGCGGTCAGCAGGCCGAAGGTGAGGCCGGCGTAGGTGTCGCGACTGGGCGAGGTCTCGCAGTTGTAGGTGCGTCCATCGCCGTGCGCCCAGGTGATGCGGAAGACCCGGTTGCTGTTGTTGTTCACCGGGTTGGCGGCGTCCTGCGTCGGGTCCGCGACGCCCAGGCGACCGAGGCCCACCGGTGTGCAGGCCCGCATGATCATGCCGCGCTCGCCGGCGACGACGCCGCCGCCGAAGTCGGCTGCGTGGGTGCCCGTGGGGTTGGCGGTGTTGACGGCCGGCGGCACCCTGAGGGAGCCGGTCCAGTCCTCGGCGATCGAGATGTCGCGGTGCTGCGCAGCCAGCATGGCCGTGACCCGGCCCAGGGCCTGGTCACGCTGGGTCCGCCAGAAGCCGTCGTCCTGCTCGCCCTCGTTGCCCTTGCCCTGGCCCTTGTCGTGGTCGTCCTGGTCGTCGTGGTCGTCGTGGTCCCCGCCCTCGGCCAGCTGCGCCTTGGCGACGGCGTAGCGGAACGACTCGCCGCCGAGGTAGACGCCGGTCCACAGCCCGCTGTCGCCCCAGCCGCTGGTGCCCACGACGTCGCCGGGGGTGCGGGCCGGGCTGCCGAACTCGATCGGGACGGCATGCCCCGCGTGCAGCGAGTCGGCCATCTTGGTCTCGAGGTCCACCATGGCGGCGACGTCGCTGCGGCCGGCGAGAGGACCGGGGCGGTGGCTCGGCGGCCCGTCGGCGAGCGCCTGCGTACCGAGCACCGTGCTGCTCAGGACGACGGTCAGGAGGGCGGCGTGGACGCGCGGCGCGAAGGTCACGCCGTGAAATGTAAGCGTTTCATACAAATGTGGAAAGGCCCTATTTGTGGGGGCCCGGGCTGCGGCGGAGCAGGTCGTCGACCCAGCCCGCCATCAGAGCGCCGGCCTCGGCGGGGCTGAGGGTCGCCGGCCGCGGCATCTCCACGAACTGGGCCTCCGGCACGAGTGCGGCGATCCGGCGGGCCACCGCGATCGGGTGCAGCACCGGGTCCTTGGCCCAGGCTGCCACCGTCGTCGGCACCCGCAGGCCGGCCAGCGCGCGCGGCGGGACGACCTGCTGGTCCGGGATGAGCTGCATCGCCGACAGCAGGGACGCGAGGTCGTGGGTGCGGGCGGCCGCCACCGCGGCCCGGCCGGCGGCGTCCAGCGTCGGGTCGCGTGGGTCGTGGCCGGTGATGGCCTTGACCACCGCCGGTTCGCCGCGCCGGGCCGCCAGGCCCATCTGTCCGCGGACAAGGGCCCAGCGCAGCCGGTCGGGGCGCCGCAGCGCGTTGGCGCCCGGTGCCACCAGCAGCAGCGCGCGCGCCCGACCGGGGTACCGCAGGGCGTGCCGCAGGGCGGTATTGGCACCGTGCGAGCCGCCCGCGACGACCGGATGCGCGAAGCCCACGTGGTCCAGCATCCGCTCCAGGTCGGCGGCGATGACCTCGTAGCTGTAGCGGTGCCGCTCGTGCACGGGACTGGAGCGGCCGTGACCGCGGGTGGAGTACCAGAGGACCCGGAACCGGGTGCTCAGGTGCTCGCACAGCGGGCGTGACTCGTCCAAGCTGCCCGACAGGCCGTGGAGCCAGACCAGCTCGGGTCCGGTGCCGCGCACTTCGTAGTCCAGCTCGACATCGCCGGAGACGGCCCTCACGGTGTCCTCCCGCTGCCATGATGCAGTCCGGTTGACGGATTATGTATGCGGAGGATACATATAGGGGGTGCCGACATCGTCCTCCCGGTGGTTCGGGGCTCTCGAGGGGTTCTACGGCGCCCCGTTCGCGGCCGAGGACCGGGTCTCGTTCGTGCGCTGGCTCGGCACCGAGGGCGGACGCGACTACGTCTACGCGCCCAAGGGCGACCCGTTGCTGCGCGATCGCTGGCGCGAGCCGTTCCCGGACCCGGCCTGGTTCACCGACCTGGCAGCTGTCTGCTCGGCGGCAGGCGTGCGCCTGTCGGTCGTCGTGTCGCCCGGCCTCGACTGGACCGGTGACGACGACATCCCGGTGCTGGTGGCCAAGCTGACGGCGCTGCGGGACGCCGGCATCGACAGCCTCGGGGTGGCCTTCGACGACGTGCCGCGAGGCGGCGCGGAGCT
>JAOPVD010000270.1 GCA_025966295.1 Frankiales bacterium
CGAGGGCATGCCGGGGCCGGATGCCTTCCGCCCGGACGCCAGCGAGGTCCGGCTGTCGCGGCGCGAGCTGCTCGACGCCGCCGGCCTGGAGGCCCAGCAGCTCGAGCAGCTGGAGCAGTACGGCCTGCTGGGCCCCCGGCCCGGCGGCAGCCACTACGACGGTGACGCGCTGGTCGTCGCCAAGACAGTGGCCGAGATGGCCCGCTTCGGCATCGAGGCCCGGCACCTGCGTCCCTTCAAGGCCGCGGCCGAGCGCGAGATCGGGCTCGTCGAGCAGGTGGTGACCCCGCTCGTGCGGCAGCGCAACCCGGAGGCGCGCGCCCGCGCCGACGAGGTGGCCCGCGAGCTGGCCGCGCTCTCGGTCAAGCTGCACGCGACGCTTGTGAAGTCCGGCCTCGCGCCCGGCCTGCGCCGCTGACCCGCGGGGACAGCGGGGGTAGGGTCGGAGCAGCCCCCGACCACGCCCCAGGAGGACCTCGGTGACCGACCAGGACGGCAGCGCGCTCACCGAGCTCACGGTGGTGGGCGTGCGGGTGGAACTCCCGAGCCAACAGCCCATCGTGCTGCTCAAGGAGGCCGGCGGCGACCGCTACCTGCCGATCTGGATCGGCGCCGTCGAGGCCACCGCCATCGCCTTCGCCCAGCAGGGCGTCGTCACGGCCCGGCCGATGACCCACGACCTGCTGCGTGACCTGCTCGAGGCCCTCGACCGGCCGCTGCAGAGCGTCACCATCAGCGACCTGCGGGACGGCGTCTTCTACGCCGAGCTCGGCTTCGAGGGCGGCGTCACGGTGAGCGCCCGGCCCAGCGACGCGATCGCGCTGGCGATGCGCACCGGGGCCGTGATCCGCAGCGAGGAGGCGGTCCTCGCCGAGGCCGGGATCGCCATCCCGGACGAGCAGGAGGACGAGGTCGAGCGTTTTCGCGAGTTCCTCGACAGCATCACCCCCGAGGACTTCGAGAAGGGGTCCTGACCCTCAGCCAGAGGTTGAGGGTCGAGACTCGCGGGCCGGCGGTCGTTGACCCTCCACCTGAGGCTTTCTAACGTCCGAGGCACGCCGACAGCAGGGCCCGACCAGAAGGAGTGACCGGTGGATCAGCACGAACCCGGTCCGGACGCCCGCGTGAGCCTGCAGGGCTCGCTGTTCGACGACCTGCCGGTGGAGGACCGCCCGGGGGCCCACGTCGAGGACGTCGGCTACCGCGGCCCGACCGCGTGCAGCGCCGCCGGCATCACCTACCGCCAGCTCGACTACTGGGCCCGCACCGGCCTGGTGGAGCCCAGCGTCCGGGAGGCCTCCGGCTCGGGCACCCAGCGGCTCTACTCCTTCCGCGACATCCTGGTCCTGAAGGTCGTCAAGAAGCTGCTCGACGCCGGTGTCTCGCTGCCCAACATCCGGACCGCCATCGCCACGCTGCGCGACCGCGGGGTGGAGGACCTCGGCCAGGTCACCCTCATCAGCGACGGCACCACCGTCTACGAGTGCACCAGCACCGACGAGATGGTCGACCTCCTGCAGGGCGGTCAGGCCGTCTTCGCGATCGCCGTCGGGCGCCAGGTCCGCGACGTCGAGGGCACGCTGGCCCAGCTGCCCGGCGAGCGCGCCCACCGCGACACCGGCACGGCCGAGGTCGTGGCCCAGGACGAGCTGGCCAGCCGGCGCAAGCGCCGTACCAGCGCCTGATCTGCTCCTGCGGCGGCGCCGCAGGTCACACCGTGTCGGCTGGTGCCCGGCACGGGCCCCGCTGGTAGCGTCGGCACCCGCCGACGACCCCCTGCGGGAGAGTCCCTGCGCAGCCAGCGCCGGGCGCCGAAGGAGCATCACTCCCCGACAACCTCTCAGGCCAGCGGACCGCATGGGGTGGGCGACTCTGGAAAGCGGCTCGACCTGGCAGCAGGCCCGGGCCCACCGACGGTGCAAGCCGCAAACACGGCGAAGCTCTCAGGTCCGAAGACAGAGGGGGAGGGCTTAGCAGGCGTGCGTCCGGCGCGCCTGCCCGACCGTGGAGCCCGTCCCATGACCAGCCTGAAGGACCTCGAGTCCGCCGCCCCGTTCGCGACCCGGCACATCGGCCCGAGCGCGGACGAGCAGGCCAAGATGCTCGCCGTCGTCGGCCACGGGACCCTCGAGGAGCTGACCCGGGCCGCCGTGCCCGAGGCGATCCGGGCCACCGCGCGCCTGCAGCTGCCGCCCGCGGCCTCCGAGGCTGAGGCGATCGCCGAGCTGCGAGCCCTCGCCGGGATGAACCGGGTGACCGTCCCGATGCTCGGGCTCGGCTACTCCGGCACCCACACCCCGCCGGTCGTGCTGCGCAACGTCCTGGAGAACCCGGCCTGGTACACCGCGTACACGCCTTACCAGCCGGAGATCAGCCAGGGCCGGCTGGAGGCGCTGCTGAACTTCCAGACCATGATCGGCGACCTGACCGGGCTGCCGACCTCCAACGCCAGCCTGCTCGACGAGGGCACCGCCGCCGCCGAGGCGCTCACGCTGTGCCGCCGGCAGAGCAAGGCGGCTGCCGACGCGGTCTTCGTCATCGACGCCGACTGCCACCCGCAGACCATCGCGGTGGTGCAGACCCGGGCGCTGCCGCTCGGCCTGCGCGTCCAGGTCATGGACTTGTCGACAGATCTCCCTAGCAACATGTTCGGCCTGCTGGTGCAGTACCCGGGGTCGTCCGGCGCGCTCCGCGACCTCACGCCGCTGGTCGCGGCGGCGCACGAACGCGGCGCGCTGGTCGCGGTGGCCGCCGACCTGCTGGCCCTCACGCTGCTGCAGAGCCCCGGCGACGCGGGCGCCGACGTGGCGGTCGGCAGCTCGCAGCGGTTCGGCGTGCCGCTCGGCTACGGCGGTCCGCACGCCGGCTACATGGCGGTCCGGGCCGGCCTTGAGCGGGCCATCCCGGGACGCCTGGTCGGGGTGTCGGTCGACGCCGACGGCGCGCCGGCGTACCGGCTGGCTCTGCATACACGCGAGCAGCACATCCGCCGGGAGAAGGCCACCACCAACATCTGCACCGCGCAGCTGCTGCTGGCCGTGATGGCCGCCATGTACGCGGAGTG
>JAOPVD010000284.1 GCA_025966295.1 Frankiales bacterium
GCCGGCGCTGCTGCCGCGCTCGGCGGCGTCGGGCGGCATCCCCGGGCCGCGGTCGGCCACCTCGACCTCGACGCCCGCCGTGGACCGGCGTACGACGACGGTTGCCTCGGTGCCGTCCGGGGTGTGCGCGAAGACGTTCTCCAGCAGCACGTCGAGGGCGGCCGCCAGGTCCTCGGCGGAGACCCGGACGGGCAGCGGCCCGGGCGGCAGGGTGGCGCCGAAGCGGCGCTCCTGGTCCTCGGCCAGCACCGCCCAGAAGGCCACCCGCTCCCGGGTCACCGCCACCGCGTCGCAGGCCGCGGCCACGCCCTCGCGGACCGGCCGGCGGGCTTCCCGGATCAGCTCGTCGACGGTCCGCTCGACCGCCGCCACCCCGGCCGCGACCCGCGCCGCCTCGTCCGGGTCGCGCAGTCCCTCGCTGTCGAGCCGGAGCGCGGTCAGCGGGGTCCGCAGCCGGTGCGACAGGTCGGCGACCGCCTCCCGCTCGGCGACGAGCAGCTCACCGATCCGCCGGCCCAGGGTGTTGACGGCCACCGCGACCTCCCGCACCTCCGGCGGCCCGGCCGGCGCGGCGCGGCTGCCGAGCTCCCCGGCGGCGAGGGCGTGCGCGGTGCGGGCCAGGTCCTCGACCGGACGCACCGTGCCGCGGGCCAGCCGGTCGGCCACCAGCATCGCCACCGCCAGCAGCCCGACGCCGAGCAGGGCCAGCACGGCCACCGCCGACGTCACGCCGCGGTGCAGCAGCGAGGTGGGGACGAAGCTGCGCACTACTGCGCGGCCGGCGCCGGTGTCGACCGGGACGAAGACCTCACGGCCGCCGGTGACGTCGGCGGTGAACGAGCGCCCGGTCCCGGCCAGTGCGAGGGTCCGGCTGCCGGCCGGCAGGGCATCCCCGACGGCCCGGCCGCCGGGCAGCAGGATCGTCAGGCGCCGCGGGCTGCGCTGGTCGAGCAGGCCGACGGCGCTGTCCAGGTCGGCCTGCGGGCTGACGGCCGTCAGGACCGCGAGCGACTGCGCCTCCTGCAAAGCGGAGGAGACCGCCCGGTCCTCGGCGAGGGTGCGGACCAGGTAGGCCAGCGGCAGCAGGAACGCGACGACGACCAGCGAGGTGGTCGCCGCCGAGAGCCAGACGAGCTGTCGTCTCACGAGCCGGGGTCGATGAGCTTCACGCCGACGCCGCGGACGCTGATCACGTACCGCGGCTCGGCGGCCGACTCGCCGAGCTTGCGGCGCAGCCACGACAGGTGCACGTCCACCGTCTTGTCGCCGCCGCCGTACGGCTGGTGCCAGACCTCGGACAGCAGCTCGCGCTTGCTCACCACCGTGCCGACCTTGGTGGCCAGGTGCGCCAGCAGGTCGAACTCCTTGCGGGACAGCTCGACCGGCGCGCCGGCGAGGGTCACCTCGCGGGCGCCGCTGTCGATCCGCAGCGCGCCGACCTCGACCGTGGCGGGCTCGCTCGCACCACCGCGGCGCAGCACCGCCCGGATGCGGGCCTCGAGGTGGTCGGCGGCGAACGGCTTCACCACGTAGTCGTCGGCGCCGGCATCCAGCGCCCGCACCACCTCGCGCTCGTCGTCGCGGGCGGTCGCCACGATGACCGGCACTTGGCTGACCGCACGCAGCATCGACAGGACCGTGCAGCCGTCCATGTCCGGCAGCCCCAGGTCGAGCACCACCAGGTCCGGACGGCCGTCCACGGCCTCCTGCAGCCCGGCCATGCCGGTGGCGGCGGTGCGTACCCCGTGGCCGCGCTCGGTGAGGGCGCGCACCAGGGCGCTGCGGATCGCGGGGTCGTCCTCGACGAGCAGCAGCTGCGGCACGGCACGAACCTAGCGGGATCCGGCGCCCGTTCAGCGCTTCTTGGCCGCGTCTTAGGGCCGGCTTGGGCGGCCGTGGGGGAGGCTGTCGGCATGGCCACCCGGAGAGGACCCCTGCTGCTCGTCGGCGTCTGGGTCCTCGGCGTGCTGCTGGCGACCACCGTCGGCGTCCTCGCCGTCCGCCAGGTGCGCGCGGAGGTCGGCGACCCGGCGACCCAGCCGCTGAGCGCCTCCGAGGTCCAGCGGGCGGTCGTGAGCGCCGGCCCCAGCGCCCGGCCGTCGCCGACCACGACGCGGCCACGGCCGACGTCCGCCCGGACGACGCAGCGGCCCCCCGGCGCCGGCACCCAGCGCCGGACCTTCCAGAGCGCCGGCGGCTCGGTGGCGGTGCAGTGCTCGGGTGGCCGACCGTCCCTGGTCTACGTCCTGCCGGCGTCGGGCTGGGCGGTCGACAAGCAGGAGACCCGTGCGGACCGGGTCGAGGTGCGCTTCCGCGCGGACAAAGGCGATGCGCGGATCCGCGTCTCCTGCAGCGCCAGCGGCACTCCGGTCCGCTCCGCGGACTGACCCTGGACGGCGCCCCGACGCCGGGTGATGCTCGGAGGGGACAGCCCGGAGGCGCCCATGGCCGAAGGCCCCACCCCGGACGGGCTCGGCGAGGCGGTGTCCCGGAGCGCACTGCCGGCGCTGCTGCTGGAGGTGCCGTCCGAGCGGGTGCTGGCGGCCAGCCCCGGCGCGCTCGACCTGCTGGGGCAGGGCGGCCGGCCGGTGGTCGGCCGGAGCCTGGAGGACTTCGCCTTCGACGAGACCTCCGGCGCGCTGCCGCTGCTCATGACGGGCCGCCTCAGCGGCTACGAGACCACGCGGGAGCTGGACGTCGCGGGCCAGCCGCACCGGGTCACGCTGTGGGTCCGGCGCGCGGACCAGCAGCTCCCGCCGCGCCATGTCGTTGCCATCCTGAGTGCACCCGAGGCGGTCGGCCACCAGGCGCTCCCACATGCCCTGGCGGACACCGTCACGATGGTGATCGGCTCGACCGGACCGGACCTCGTCGTCGACCGGGTCAGTTCCGACGTGCAGGACCTGCTGGGCATCCCGGTCGACGAGGTGCTGGGACGCTCGCTGATGGCGTTCGTCAGCCCGGCCACCGCGGGCGACCTGCTGTGGGCGCTGGCCCAGGCAGCCTCCGGAGGGGTGGGGGTGCCGGTGCGGCTCGAGCTGCTGCGCAGCGACGGCTCCCCGGTCCTCGCGCAGGCCCTGATCGTGCCGCTGCAGCCGCCGGTCAGCTGCGCCTTCTCGATCCTGGGCATCCAGCAGCAGGGCGAGGACCCCCTCACCGCCGGCCAGCTGACGGAGCTGATCGAGGACCTGGCCGCCGGCGTCGACGCCGTGGTGAGCTCCACCGGGATGCCCGCCCCGAGCCCGGTCGACCTCTCTCGGCTGTCCGCGCGGGAGGCGGAGATCGTGGCCCGGTTGCTCGCCGGCGACCGCGTCCCCACCATTGCCAAGATGCTGTTCCTGTCCCAGAGCACGGTGCGCAACCACCTGTCCTCGGTGTTCGGCAAGCTGAACGTGAGGTCGCAGCAGGAGCTCGTGCACCTGCTCCGCCGGCCCGACGAAGGGCATGCCGGCGGCACAGCCGGGTAGCAGGGCAGGCATGACGCGCTTCGGGTACTTCCTGTCCGCCGAGGAGCTCGGGCCCCGCGAGCTGGTCGCGACCGGCCAGGCCGCCGAGGCCGCCGGCTTCGACCGCGTCTGGGTCTCCGACCACTACCACCCGTGGTTGGAGGTGCAGGGCCAGAGTCCGTTCGTCTGGTCCGTCCTGGGCGCGCTGGCCGCGAGCACCTCGCTCCGGCTGACGACGGCCGTCACCTGCCCGAGCTTCCGGATCCACCCAGCGGTGCTCGCCCAGGCCGCCGCGACCACCGCGGCGCTGGCGCCTGGCCGCTTCACGTTCGGGATCGGCAGCGGCGAGGCGCTCAACGAGCATGTCCTCGGCGACGCGTGGCCGCCGGTCTCGGTGCGGCACGCGCGACTGGAGGAGGCCGTGGACGTCCTGCGGCAGCTGTGGACGGGCAGGACCGTCACCCACGAGGGCAGCTACTTCACGGTGCACAACGCCCGGCTGTTCTCGCTGCCCGCCGAGCCGCCGCCGATCTACATCTCCGGGTTCGGCCCGGAGGCGACCTCGCTGGCGGCCCGGATCGGTGACGGCTGGATCACCACCAGCCCCGACAGGGACGGGCTCGAGCTGTTCCGCCGTACCAACCAGGGCGGCACGCAGGCCGGCCTGAAGATCTGCTGGGCGGCCACCGAGGAGGAGGCGCAGCAGACCGCGCTGCGCTACTGGGGGCACCAGGGGATGGGTGGGCAGGCGGCCCAGGACCTGCCGATGTGGCACGAGTTCGAGGCGCTCGCCGCCCAGAACACCCCCGAGAAGGTCGCCGAGAGCGTCGCCTGCGGGCCCGACCCGAAGAAGGCGGCGGCCGCCCTCCGCGCCTACGTCGACGCCGGCTTCGACGAGGTGTACGTCGCGCAGATGGGCCCCGACCAGGAGGGCGGCCTGCGCTTTTTGAGCGAGCAGGTCCTGCCGCTGCTCTGAGCGGGCGCTGTGGCCGACGGCACAGCTCGCCCATCTTGTGCTTGTAGCCAGCAAGTAGTTCCCTCGGACGATGGCCGATCATGAACAGCTCTGGGGGGAGCTCTCCGCGCTGCTGCGGGGGCTCAGGAGTCTCCACGGGCAGGTGCTCGCGCGCGCCGACGTGCGCTGCGAGGTGGCCGGCGCCGCGGTGCTCGGCCAGCTCGAGCTGCTCGGGCCGGTGCGCCTCACCGAGCTGGCGCAGGCGCTCGGCCTGGACCCGTCCTCGGTGTCCCGCCAGGTGAGCGCCCTCGAGCGCGCCGGCTGGGTGACCCGCGCCGACGACCCGACCGACCGCCGGGCGCAGCGGCTGCAGCTGACGCCGGCCGGCCGCGAGGTGGTGGCCGCCATCACCCGGGAGCGCGCCACCGTGCTGGAACGACTTACACCGGACTGGTCCGGGCAGGACCTCGAGGAGCTCACCGGCTTGCTCGCTCGCCTCAACGCCGACATCGCCACCCATCGAGAGCAGCTCGACGTTCGTCTGGAGACCGCATGACCACCGGCCCCGCCGCAGCAGCCCCCACCACCAGCGGGCTCAGCCACCGCCAGATCCTGACGATCCTGTCCGGGCTGCTGCTCGGCATGTTCCTGGCCGCGCTGGACCAGACCATCGTGTCGACCGCGATGCGCACCATCGCCGACCGGCTCGACGGCCAGACCGCCCAGGCCTGGGTCACCACCGCCTACCTCGTGACGTCGACGGTGAGCACCCCGCTCTACGGCAAGCTGTCCGACCTGTACGGCCGCCGGCCGTTCTACCTGTTCGCGATTGGCGCCTTCCTGGTCGGCTCGGTGCTCTGCGGGCAGGCGCACTCGATCTACGAACTGGCGGCCTACCGCGCCATCCAGGGACTGGGCGCCGGTGGCCTGCTGTCGCTCGCCTTCGCGATCGTCGGTGACCTGGTGGCGCCGCGCGAGCGGGCCAAGTACCAGGCCTACTTCACCTCGGTGTTCGGGGCGTCCAGCGTGCTCGGCCCGGTGCTCGGCGGCTTCCTGGCCGGCCAGGACCGGCTGCTCGGCGTCGACGGCTGGCGCTGGATCTTCTACCTGAACGTCCCCATCGGCCTGCTGGCCGCCTACGTGGTGTGGCGCAACCTGAAGCTGCCCCGGCACTCCTCCCAGCGCAAGATCGACTTCCTGGGGGCCGGCCTGCTCACCGCCAGCGTCGTGCCGGTGCTGCTCGTCGCCGAGAAGGGTCGCGAGTGGGGCTGGACCTCTGGGCTGACGCTGGGGCTGGTCGCCGCCAGCGTGCTGTCGCTGTGCGCCTTCCTGCCGCGCGAGCGCAAGATGGGCGAGGACGCCATCCTGCCCCTGCGGATCTTCCACGACCGGGTCTTCTCGGTCACCTGCGTGGTGGCGTTCCTGGTCGGCATGGTGATGTTCGGCGGCCTGGTGCTGATGCCGCTGTACCTGCAGATCGTCAAGCAGGAGACGCCGACCACCGCGGGCCTGCAGATGGTCGCGTTCATGTTCGGCCTGATGGGGTCGTCGATGATCGTCGGCCGGATCATGCAGCGGACCGGGCGCTACAAGATCTTCCCGATCCTCGGCACCGCCGTCATGTTCGCCGGGACGCTGCTGTTCGCGAC
>JAOPVD010000158.1 GCA_025966295.1 Frankiales bacterium
GGCAGGACGGCGTGCTGGCCACGGTGTTCCGGCCGTTGGGTTGGGCGTTTGCCACCTGGGGGAGCCTGCTGTACGTGTGGGCAGGGGTGCTGTACGTCGTCCAGGTGAGGCAGCTGGTCCGTGCGGACCGCGAGGTCCCCTGGGAGGGAGCGCGGGCATGACCGGCAGGCGGGCCGCCCGATGAGGGCGGTCGTCATGGCCGGAGGCGAGGGCACCCGCCTCCGGCCGATGACCGCCAACCAGCCCAAGCCGCTGCTGCCGGTCGTGAACCGGCCGATCATGGAGCACGTGCTCCGGCTGCTCAAGCGGCACGGGTTCGACGAGACCGTGGTGACGGTCCAGTTCCTCGCCGCGATGGTGCGCACCTACTTCGGCGACGGCGACGAGCTCGGGATGCACCTGTCCTACGCGACCGAGGAGACCCCGCTCGGCACGGCCGGCTCGGTGAAGAACGCGGAGTCGGCCCTCAAGGACGACGCCTTCCTCGTGATCTCCGGCGACGCGCTCACCGACATCGACCTCGGTGCCGTCGTCGCCGCGCACCGCGAGCGCGGCGCGCTCGTCACCGTCTGCCTGAAGCGGGTGCCCGACCCGCTGGAGTTCGGGATCGTCATCACCGACGAGAACGACCGGATCGAGCGCTTCCTCGAGAAACCGACCTGGGGGCAGGTGTTCTCCGACACCGTCAACACCGGCATCTACGTGATGGAGCCGGAGGTCTTCGCGCACGTGGCTGCGGCGGAGGTCGTGGACTGGTCCGGCGACGTGTTCCCGGCGCTGGTGGAGGCGGGGGCACCGGTCTTCGGCTACGTCGCCGAGGGCTACTGGGAGGACGTGGGCACGCACGAGAGCTACCTGCGGGCCCAGGCAGATGTACTCAACCGTCAAGTCGACGTCGAGATCCCTGGGTTCGAGATGTCTCCAGGTGTCTGGGTCGGCGAGGGCGCCGAGGTGGACCCGGACGCGATCCTCAAGGGCCCCCTCTGCATCGGGGACTACGCCAAGGTCGAGGCGGCCGCCGAGCTGCGGGAGTTCACCGTCCTCGGCGACAACGTCGTGGTGAAGGGCGGCGCCTTCCTGCACCGGGCGGTGGTGCACGACAACGCCTTCGTAGGCGTCGGGGCGAACCTCCGGGGCTGCGTGATCGGCAAGAGCACCGACGTGATGCGCGCCGCCCGGGTCGAGGAGGGCGCCGTCATCGGGGACGACTGCGTCATCGAGGAGGAGGCCTTCCTCTCGCACGACGTGAAGGTCTACCCGTTCAAGACCATCGAGGCCGGCGCCGTCGTCAACACCAGCGTGATCTGGGAGTCGCGCGGCTCCAGCTCGCTGTTCGGCCCCCGCGGCGTGTCCGGCATGGTCAACGTCGAGATCACGCCCGAGTACGTCGTGCGCCTGGCCTCGGCCTACGCCACCACGCTCAAGAAGGGCAGCATCGTCACCACCAGCCGGGACGCCTCCCGGGCCGCCCGGGCGTTCAAGCGGGCCGTCATCGCGGCGCTCACCAGCTCGGCGATCGACGTCCGGGACCTGGAGGTGGTGCCGCTGCCCGTCACCCGGTTCGAGACCGGGCGGAGCTCCTCGAGCGGCGGCATGGTGCTGCGGACCACGCCGGGGGACCCGCAGTCGATCGACATCGTGATCCTCGACGAGCGCGGCGCGGACCTCTCGCAGGCGGCCCAGCGCAAGATCGAGCGGACCTTCAGCCGGCAGGAGTTCCGGCGGGCCTTCCCGGGCGAGATCGCCGAGCTGTCCTTCCCGGCCCGCACCCTCGACTCCTACGCCCAGGAGCTGCTGCGCGCGGTCGACGTGCGCGGGGTTGCCGAGGCCGGGCTCAAGGTGGTCATCGACACCGCCGGGGGAGCGGCCGCGCTGGTGCTGCCCACGCTGCTCGGACGCCTGGGCGTCGACGTCCTCACCGTCAACAACCGGCTGGACGAGGTCACCACCACCGAGTCGCTGGCCGAGCACCTGCGCGACCTGGAGCGCCTCGGGGACCTGGTGTCGAGCTCGCGCGCCGCCTTCGGGATCCGCTTCGACCACGTCGGCGAGCGGCTCGCCATCGTCGACGAGCGCGGGGAGCTGGTGCACGACGACCGGGCCCTGCTGGTGCTGCTCGACCTGGTGGCGGCCGAGCGCGGCCGGGGCGCCCGGCTGGCCCTCCCGGTCACCACCACCCGGGTGGCCGAGCAGGTCACGCGCTTCCACGGCGCCGAGATCACCTGGACCTCGACCTCGCCCGGTGACCTCACCAGCCGGGCCACCGAACCGGGTGTGGTGTTCGGCGGCGACGGCCGCGGCGGCTTCGTCGTACCGGAGTTCAGCCCGGCCATCGACGGGCTGGCGGCGTTCGTGCGGCTGCTCGGCCTCGTGGCCCGCACCCAGCTCACGCTGTCCCAGATCGACGCCCGGATCCCGCAGGCGCATGTGGTGCGGCGCAGCGTCCCGACGCCCTGGGCGGCGAAGGGCAGCGTCATGCGTCGGGTGGTCGAGGCGGCCGGCGACCGCGAGGTCGACACCACCGACGGCGTCCGGGTGGTGGAGGCCGACGGCAGCTGGGTCCTGGTGCTGCCGGACCCGGCCGAGGCGGCGACCCACCTGTGGGCCGAGGCCGCGGGCGCGGCCGCGGCCGGTCAGCTGCTGGGGCGCTGGGCCGCGCTGGTCGAGGCGCCCGAGGACTGAGCCGCCGGGCCGTCGGTGAGGCAGGATGGGGACATGCCGGACGCCCCCTCGACGCCCCCCGGCCGTGTCGACGGGTCCATGAGTCTGCTTGTCGACATGACCGCGGCGGCGCGCCGGGACGGGGAGCGCCGCGCTGTCGCGGAGGGTGCCGCCCCGGTCCGACGGCGCACGGTCGTGCCGCTGCTGGTCCTGCTCGGGGTCCTCACGGGGACGGCCGCCGCGCAGGTGCGGGGGCAGT
>JAOPVD010000161.1 GCA_025966295.1 Frankiales bacterium
CGGCCAGGCTGCTGGCCCCCGCCCCGCCGCGGCCGCCGAGGACCGCGACCAGCAACCCGTCACCGGCGGCCCCTTCGGCGCTGTCGGCGAAGGCCTCCACCAGCCAGGTCTCGGCGTCGGGCAGGAACACCACGTGCTCGGCGCCCACCTCGACGGCGCGCTGCCAGATGCTCGCGTCGTCGAGGTCGCGGCCGAGCACCACCACCCGCGACCGGCGCCCCAGCCGGCTGCGCGCCACCTGGTCGGCCAGGTCGGCGCCGACCACGACGAACGGCGCGGTGGCCCAGCACCGGCGCAGGGCGGGGACGTCGTCGGCCACGTCCACCTCGACGCCGGCCGTCGCCGCCAGGCGCAGCAGGTCGTCGAGCCCGTCGGGGTCGGCGGTGACGAGCAGGGGACGGGACACGGGCGGCTCCTGTCGAGGGGCCACCCACGCTGCGCCGTCAGGCCCACGCCCGGCAGGGCAGGGGCGGGATCTGTGGACCCGGCGTACCGGGTGTGGACAGCAGAAGACCCCCAGCTCGGGGGGGTGAGCAGGGGGTCTTCTGTGAGGCCCGACTCCGGGGGGGTCGAGACGGGCCCGTCAAGGAGGTGCTCCGGGGGGCGGACCACGCTCGGGTGGGCTGTCCCCCAACCGATCCGGCTCTAAACACCTATTGTTCGGCCGTGTCTGCCGCCGCCTTCTTCGACCTCGACAAGACCGTGATCGCCAAGAGCAGCACGCTGGCGTTCGGCAAGCCGTTCTACAAGGGCGGCCTGGTCAACCGGCGGGCGGTCCTCAAGAGCTCGTTCGCGCAGTTCGTCTACCTGCTGCAGGGCGCGGACGAGGACTCGATGGACAAGATGCGGGACTACCTCCAGGCGCTGTGCGCCGGCTGGTCTGTGCAGCAGGTGCACGACATCGTGGCCGAGACGCTGCACGAGCTGATCGACCCGCTGGTCTACGCCGAGGCGCTGGAGCTGTTCGCCGAGCACCGGGCCGCCGGCCGCGAGGTGGTGCTCGTCTCGAGCAGCGGCGAGGAGATCGTCGGGCCGATCGGCGAGATGCTCGGTGTCGACCGGGTCATCGCCACCCGGATGGTCGTCGAGGACGGGCACTACACCGGCGACATCGACTTCTACGCCTACGGCGACGGCAAGCAGGTCGCGATCAAGGAGCTGGCCGCGAAGCGCGGCTGGGACCTGGCCGAGTGCTACGCCTACAGCGACTCCGCCACCGACCTGCCGATGCTGGCCGCGGTCGGGAACCCGGTGGCGGTCAACCCGGACAAGGCGCTGCGCCGGGCGGCCGGCGAGCGGGACTGGCCGGTGCGGGTCTTCATCAAGCCGGTGCGCGCGTCCCGCCGCGTCCCCAGCCCGCCGGGGCCGCCGCTGGCGTACGTCGGCGTCAGCGCGCTCGCGGCCCTGGTCGCGCTGGCCTGGCTGGCCGGGCGCAGGTCACGCTCCACCGGGTGATCTTGTGACCAAGATCACCCGAAGGCCTTGACAGCACCGGGACCCAGGGCGGACTCTCAAGTCACGGAACGCCGCCAGCGGGCGGACTCGATCCCCCCGACGGCGGTCCGTGCAATACGCGTCGAGCACCCACGTGCGATCAGCCGCGCGAGGCACATCGAGCGGGTCCACCGGTTCACGAAGGGATCACAGGACCCAGAGCGATGACAGTGGATGCACGCCTGGTCACTCGGCCGTAGAGCATGGCGACGGGACCCCTTCCACGGATGGGGTCCCGTTCCGCGTTGTCCGTCAGGACGCCTCGCGCAGGATCGCCTCACAGACGGCCAGGCCCTCACGGGCGCCGAGCGCGACCGCCTGGGCGCAGTGCACCACCCAACCCGCCACACCGTCGCGGCCGCCACCGACGTAGCCGCGGGCGGCCTCGGCGTAGGCGTGCGTGTGCGAGGCCCGCAGCCCGGCGGCGTCGATCTCGGCGTGGCCGACCTCGGGGGCGCTGACCGCCTTGGGGTCCAGGCCGCGGTCCACCAGGACCAGCCGGGCGGCGGCCCGCGCCACCAGGCCGTCGGCCGAGCCGAAGGCCCGCAGCGCCAGCAGCTCGCCGTGCACGACGGCGGCGACCACCACGGCCGGGGCGGTCGTCGGGGTGAGCAGCAGCCGGGCCAGGCCGTCGAGCCGGGCCGACACCTCGATCGGCTGCGGGGCAGCGCCGAGCTCCAGCGGGTCGTCGACCGGGTCGGTGAGCGCGGTCCGCGGCCGCCCGAGCGCGTCGCTGTCGAGGCCGAGGTCGGCGGCGGCCAGCACGTGCAGCCGGGCCAGGGCCTGCTTCGGCGAGCCCTTCCAGGACGGCAGCAGCGAGCCGAGGTCGGCATGGAGGCGTACGGCGTTCGCCGCCAGCTGGCCCAGCCGGGGGTCCTTGGACTGCACGGTGACCGGCTGGCCGTGCATGAGCTGGCCGCGCAGCCGCTCGAGCTCCATGCCGGCGCCCTCGAGCTCGGCGCTGGCCCGGGCGCCGCGTAGCGCGGACTCGGCGGTGACCTCGGCCGAGCGGCGGCGGAGGACGCGGTGCCCGAGCAGGCCGTCGACGGCGGTCCGGGCCTCGGCCACGGCGGCCGTCACGCCGGGCAGGTCGAGCAGGGCGGCGAACGGGTCGGCGGGGCGCGCGGCGCGGGGGGCGGTCACGGGAGACGAGCGTAGGCGCCTTGGGTGGTTGGGGCGCTCGAAGCGGGTACTGCCGTTGCGACGGTGATCTCCGTCACAGTCCGCACCCCTCAGGGAGGACCCGTGAGCAGCCTCGACGAACGCCGACCGGACGAAGGGCTCACCATCTGGGAGGAGGTCCAGCGCAGCGCCGACTTCCAGGAGCTGCGCCGTCGGCTCCGCCGGTTCGCCTTTCCGATGACCGCGGCGTTCCTGGCCTGGTACATGCTCTACGTCATCCTGTCGGCGTACGCCCGCGGCTTCATGTCGCACAAGCTGCTGGGCAACATCAACGTGGCCTACGTCTTCGGCCTGCTGCAGTTCGTGTCGACCTTCGCGATCGCCTGGCTCTACGCCCGGTACGCGACCACCCAGCTCGACCCGCTGGCCGACCGCCTCCGGGCCCGGGTGGAGGGGGAAGCGCCGTGATCCTCGCCGCCGACACCGTCTCCAGCGGCCAGCGCACGCTGACCATCGGGCTGTTCCTCGCGTTCGTCGTCGCGACCCTGGCGATCACGCTCTGGGCCAGCCGCAACACCCGCTCGGCCGCCGACTTCTACGCCGGCGGCCGGAACTTCTCCGGCGTGCAGAACGGCGTCGCCATCGGCGGTGACTACATGTCGGCCGCGTCCTTCCTGGGCATCGCCGGCATCATCGCGCTCTCCGGCTACGACGGGTTCCTGTACTCCGTCGGCTTCCTGGTCGCCTGGCTGGTCGCGCTGCTGCTGGTGGCCGAGCTGCTCCGCAACTCCGGCAAGTACACGATGGCGGACGCGCTGGCGTTCCGGATGCGGCAGCGGCCGGTGCGGACCGCGGCGGGCGTCTCCACCGTGGTCGTCTCGATCTTCTACCTGCTCGCCCAGATGGTCGGCGCCGGCGCACTGGTGACGCTGCTGCTGGGCGTCACCAGCCAGCAGGGCAAGGTGCTCACGATCATCGCCGTCGGCCTGCTGATGATCTTCTACGTCGTCGTCGGCGGCATGAAGGGCACCACCTGGGTGCAGATCGTCAAGGCCGTCATGCTGATGACCGGCGCGACCCTGCTGACCGTGCTCGTGATGGCGAAGTTCTCCTTCAACGTCAGCGACCTGCTCGGCTCGGCCGCCCAGAAGAGCGGCCCGGCCAAGGACCCCGGCGCCTTCCTGGAGCCCGGCCTGCGGTACGGCAAGGAGGTCGTCGGCGACGCCAAGGCCACCTTCTACGGGAAGATGGACCTGCTGTCGCTGGGCATCGCGCTGGTGCTCGGCACCGCCGGCCTGCCGCACATCCTGACCCGGTTCTACACGGTGCCGGACGCCCGGGCGGCCCGGAAGTCGGTGCTGTGGGCGATCGGCATCATCGGCAGCTTCTACCTGATGACCATCGCCCTGGGCTTCGGTGCCGCGGCCCTCGTCGGCGCCGGCGACATCAAGGCGCAGGACCCGTCCGGCAACACCGCCGCGCTGCAGCTCGCCAAGAACCTGGGCACCGACCTGTTCGGCGCCACCGGCGGCACCATCTTGCTCGCGGTCATCGCCGCCGTCGCCTTCGCGACCATCCTGGCCGTGGTCGCCGGCCTGACGCTGGCGTCGTCGAGCTCGATCGCGCACGACCTGTACGCCAACGTCATCAAGCGGGGCGACGTCCAGGAGGGCCAGGAGGTGAAGGTGGCCCGCATCGCCGCCTTCGGCATCGGTGCGGTGGCGATCTTGCTGTCGGTGTTCGCGACCAAGCTCAACGTCGCCTTCCTCGTCGCGCTGGCCTTCGCGGTCGCGGCGTCGGCCAACCTGCCGGCGATCCTGTACAGCCTGTTCTGGCGGCGGTTCAACACGGCCGGGGCGTGCGCGGCGATCTACGGCGGCCTCATCAGCTCGGTGGTCCTGGTGATCTTCAGCCCGGTGGTGTCCGGCAAGGTGACGCCGGCCGTGGTGGACGCCGCCGGCAACGTCGTCACGCCGGCGACGAGCGGTGCGCTGTTCGGGCTGGGCACCGACTTCCACTGGTTCCCGCTGGAGAACCCCGGGATCATCTCGATCCCGCTCGGCTTCCTGTGCGGCTGGCTCGGGACCGTGCTGTCCAAGGAGTACAACCCCGCCAAGTACGCCGAGCTGGAGGTGCGCGCCCTGACCGGTGCCGGGGCGGAGAAGGCCCTGGTCCACTAGCCCCGGCCACCGCCGTACAAGATGGTGCGACCACCGACCCGCAGGGAGCCTCCGTGTCCGAGACGTCGCTGTCCGCCCTCTCCAGCGAAAGCCGTCGCTTCGAGCCGCCCGCGGACCTGGCGGCGACCGCGAACGTCACGGCGGAGGTCTACGAGCGCGCCGCCGTCGACCGGCTCGGGTTCTGGGCCGAGCAGGCCCACCGGCTGCGGTGGGACCGGCCGTGGGATGAGGTGCTCGACTGGCAGCCGCCGTTCGCGAAGTGGTTCGTCGGCGGCCAGCTCAACGCCAGCGTCAACTGCCTGGACCGGCACGTCGCGGCCGGCCTCGGTGACCGGGTCGCCTACCACTGGGTCGGTGAGCCGGAGGGCGACCGCCGCGACATCACCTACGCCGAGCTGCTGGCCGAGGTGTCGAAGGCCGCGCACGCGCTCACCGAGCTGGGCGTCGAGGCCGGCGACCGGGTGTGCATCTACCTGCCCATGATCCCGGAGGCGGCGATCGCGATGCTCGCCTGCGCCCGGATCGGCGCGGCGCACTCGGTGGTGTTCGGCGGCTTCTCGGCGCAGGCCCTCGTCGACCGGATCACCGACGCCGACGCCAAGCTGGTCATCACCGCCGACGGCGGCTACCGGCGCGGCGCACCGAGTGCGCTGAAGCCGGCCGTGGACGAGGCCGTCGCGCAGTGCCCGAGCGTGCGGAACGTGCTGGTGGTGCGGCGCACCGGGCAGGAGGTCACCTGGGGCGAGCGCGACCTGTGGTGGCACGACGTCGTGGACCGTCAGCCCGACACCCACCAGGCGCAGGCGTTCGACAGCGAGCAGCCGCTGTTCCTGCTCTACACCTCCGGCACCACCGGCCGGCCCAAGGGGATCCTGCACACCACCGGCGGCTTCCTGACCCAGGTCGCGTGGACGCACTGGGCGGTCTTCGACCTGAAGCCCGAGAGCGACGTCTACTGGTGCACCGCCGACGTCGGCTGGGTGACCGGCCACTCCTACGCGGTCTACGGACCGCTGGCCAACGGCGCGACGTCCGTGCTGTACGAGGGCACCCCCGACGCCGGCGGCAAGGACCGCTGGTGGTCGATCGTCGAGGAGTTCGCCGTCACCCTGCTCTACACCGCGCCGACCGCGATCCGGACGTTCATGAAGTGGGGCGACGAGCTCCCGAACAGCCACGACCTGTCCTCGCTGCGGGTGCTCGGCAGCGTCGGCGAGCCGATCAACCCGGAGGCCTGGATCTGGTACCGCGACGTCATCGGCGGCGGCCGGTGCCCGATCGTCGACACCTGGTGGCAGACCGAGACCGGCGCCATGATGATCAGCCCGCTGCCGGGCGTGACGTCCTCCAAGCCGGGCTCCGCGATGGGCCCGCTGCCCGGCATCTCGGTCGACGTCGTCGACAACGACGGCACGTCGGTCGGCGAGCTCGGCGGCGGCTACCTGACCCTCGACGAGCCGTGGCCGGCCATGCTGCGCGGGATCTGGAACGACGACGAGCGGTTCCGGGAGACCTACTGGAGCAAGTTCGCGGGCCGCTACTTCGCCGGCGACGGCGCCAAGTGGGACGACGACCACGTGCTGTGGCTGCTCGGCCGGGTCGACGACGTCATGAACGTCTCCGGGCACCGGATCAGCACCACCGAGGTGGAGAGCGCCCTCGTCAGCCACCCGATGGTCGCGGAGGCCGCGGTGGTGGGCGCCACCGACGCAACGACCGGCCAGGCCATCGTCGCGTTCGTCACCGTCAAGGGCTCGGTGGCCGACGACGTCAGCGCCGGGGAGGCCTTCGCCAAGGAGCTCCGGGACCACGTCGCCAAGGAGATCGGGCCGATCGCCAAGCCGCGGCAGATCCTCATCACGCCCGAGCTGCCCAAGACCCGGTCCGGCAAGATCATGCGCCGGCTGCTGCGGGACGTCGCCGAGCACCGCGAGCTGGGGGACGTCACCACGCTCGCCGACCCGACCGTCGTGAACGCCATCAACGCCAAGATGGGCTCGTCGAGCAGCGAGGACTGACGGCGCCGGCCGTCCGGTCCCGACACGCACGGACTCGGTCACCGCGCGCGTCGCCGCCAAAGGGCAACCTGGCGGCCCTAGCCTGCATCTCGTGATCCCCCCTCGCGTGCTGCTCGCCGACGACTCGGCGACCGTGCGGGCGCTCGCCCGCATCGAGCTCGAGGACGCCGGTTACGTCGTCGTCGAGGCCGCCAACGGCCGGGAGGCGCTGGAGCACGCCTTCGAGTGCGCGCCCGACGTGGTGCTGCTCGACATCGAGATGCCGGTCATGGACGGCTACGAGACCGTCCTGGCCCTCAAGGCCGACCCCCGGACGGCCGACGTCCCGGTGGTGTTCCTCACCGGCCGGGTCGGGCCGGACGACGTGGTGCGGGCCCTCAAGCTGGGCGGCCACGACTACCTGCGCAAGCCGCCGGAGGCCGCGGAACTGCTCGCCCGGGTGAGCGCGGCGCTGCGGGTCAAGTCGCTCCAGGACGAGCTGCGGGCCCGGGCCGACGAGCTGGACCGGGTCAGCCGCACCGACGACCTCACCGGGCTGCACAACCGCCGGCACATGGAGGAGCACCTGCGCATGGTCGGCGCCATCGGCCGCCGGCACGGCTACCCGTACACGGTGCTGCTCATCGACATCGACCACTTCAAGCAGGTCAACGACAGCCTGGGGCACTTGGCCGGCGACGGCGTGCTGCAGGAGGTCGCCCTCCGGCTGCGGGGCAGCATCCGCACCGAGGACATCCTCGGCCGGTGGGGCGGTGAGGAGTTCCTCGTGCTGCTGCCGCACACGGGCGCGGACGCGGCCGCCGTCCTGGCCACCCGGCTGCGCGACGTGGTCAGCGGGACGCCGTTCACCTCCGGCGACGCCGAGATGACCGTGACGATCAGCATCGGCGGCGCGGCCGCGGACGCTCCCGGCGAGCACGACCTGCTGCCGCTGGCCGACCAGGAGCTGTACGCGGCGAAGAACGCCGGCCGAGACCGGGTCCGGATCGTGCGTTCCGCAGGCTGAGCAGGGGGTAGCGGTTCCTCAGGACACCTGAGGAGGACGCCTGTGAGTGCGCAGACCCCCGAACAGCCCGTCGACCCGGCTGACGGTCAGCAGGGACTGCTGCCCGACACCCCCGGCCCCACCGGCGCGGGCGAGGGGACCGACGCCGGCGCCGACCCGTACGCCCCGGAGGAGGTCAGCCGTGGCTGAGCCCACCCTCGGCGAGCTCGTGCAGCGCGCCAGCAAGGACATGTCGGAACTCGTCCGCAAGGAGATCGAGCTCGCCAAGGTCGAGATCAAGACCGAGGTGGTCGCCGCGGTCAAGGGCGCCGGCGCGCTCGGCGCGGCCGGTATGGCAGGCCTGCTCGGCCTGCTCTTCCTCTCGGCCGGCGCCGCCTTCGGCATCGGCGAGGCGCTCGGCGCCTGGGCCGGCTTCCTCATCATCGGCGCGGTCTACCTGGTCGCCGCCGGCGTGCTGGTGCTCGCCGGGAAGAAGCGCATCGACGAGGTCGGCCCGCCGGAGAAGACCATCGAGACGGTGAAGGACGACATGGCCTGGGCCCGGCACCCCACCCGCGGTACCGAGGAGAAGCAGCCCGTCTCCTAGAGTCCGGGCATGACCGTCGAGGAGAGCACCGTCCTCGTCGACGGCCCGTGGCGGCACCGTGACGTGACGGCGTCCGGCCTGCGCTTCCACCTCGCCGAGCACGGGCCCGCGGATGGACCCCTCGTGCTGCTGCTGCACGGCTTCCCGGAGTTCTGGTGGTCCTGGCGGCACCAGCTGGTCGCGCTGGGCGAGGCCGGCTTCCACGCGGTCGCCCCCGACCTGCGCGGGTACGGCGCCACCGACAAACCGCCGCGCGGGTACGACGCCTACACCCTGGCCGCCGACGTCGCCGGCCTGGTGCGGGCGCTCGGCGCTCACGACGCGTACGTGGTCGGCCACGACTGGGGCGGCATGCTGGCCTGGTCGACGGCGACGCTGCACCCGCGCACGGTCAACCGACTCGGGATCGTCGCGATGCCACACCCGCTCCGGCTGGCGCAGGCGCTGCGCCGCGACCGCGCGCAGATCGCGCTGTCGTCGTACATGGCGTTCTTCCAGACCCCGAAGCTGCCCGAGAAGCGCCTGAAGCAAGGTGATCTGGTCGCGGAGCTGCTGGCGCGCTGGGGCGGCCCCGGCTTCCCGGACGCCGAGACCGAGTCCCGCTGCCGGGAGGCGATGGCCATCCCCGCGGTCGCGCACTGCGCGCTGGAGTACTACCGCTGGTCGTTCCGGTCCCAGGTCCGGCCGAGCGGCCGGCGGTTCCTGCGGCTGCTGGAGGGCGGCGTCCAGGTGCCGGTGCTGCAGCTGCACGGGGCGGCGGACGGCGCGCTGCGCACCGAGACCGCGCACGGGTCGGGCGCGTGGGCGCGCGGCGGCTACCAGCTGCACGTCCTCGACGGCGTGGGGCACTTCCCGCACCAGGAGGCCCCGGACCTGGTCAGCGAGCTGCTGCTCGAGCACGCCCGGTCGTGACCCGGAGCCGGGACGCCCTCGGTCGGCCGCTGCCGGACGGCCACCCGGACGCCGTCGCGCCCGTCCCGGAGCAGGCGCTGCCGCCGGAGCAGGCGCTGGACCTGGCCCAGGCCCTGCTCGACGAGGGCCGTGCCTTCTTCGCCCACGAGGTGCTGGAGGCGGTCTGGAAGGCCAGTCCCGCGCAGGAGCGCGACTACTGGCAGGGACTGGCGCAGCTCTGCGTCGGCGTGACGCACCTGCAGCGCGGCAACGTCGAGGGGGCCGTCACGCTGCTGCGCCGCGGCGCCTCGCACCTGTCGGGGCGACTGGCCGCCTGGGGCACCGCCGAGGCGGCCCGGTTGGCCGGCGGGGACCTGACGGTCCCGCTGCTCAGGCTGCGTGACTCCGCAGCTCCGCCGCCCTAGCGAGGTTGTCCAGGAAGCCGCGGGCCATCGCCTCGAGCGCCCTGCCGTCGAGCGCGCTGCTCTCCAGACCGGCGCTGTCGAGCACGAGCGCCGCGTGCGTCCCGAGCGCGCCGTCGGCGGACGGCGCGTAGCCCAGCGTCAGCTCGCCCGTGGTCGCGGGCAGCCCCGGGCCGGCCCACTCGAAGCGGGTGACGTAGGCCGTCGGGGTCCGGCGCGGCGGCAGCGCGCGCACGCTGGCCGCCACCGCGCGCTCGGGCGTGAGGTCGGTCTCGACCACCGTCCGGCCACTGACGTCGGCGACCCGGCGCACGCCGGGCCAGAGCTCGAAGGCGGTCGGGCCGGCCAGCAGCAGCGCGGTGCTGGTGGGGTCGGCGGCGATCCGCCGCGTCACGCGGGTCCGGGTCGCCGCACCGGGGGTCTCGCGGGTCACGGCGCACCTCCTGGTCTCGGGTTGTGCTTGCAACAGTAAGCACTCCGCAAGCACCTGGTCGACCCGGCGCGCTGTGACAGAACCCACCGGACGCGCGGGAACCCGCAGGTCTGTCCCGCCCGGGCCCGTCAGTCGCAGCTCTGGGTGCTGACCCGCTCGGTGGCGGTCCGGCCCTTGACGGCGTCGCTCCTGACCTCGGCCGCGGTGAGGGCGTAGCCGGTCTGCGGGTCGTCGGCCGCCGCGGCGAAGACCACGCCGTAGACGCCGCCGGTCGGGCTGATGAGCGGACCGCCGGAGTTGCCCGGTCGCACCCGGGCGCGCAGCGCGTAGATCTCGCGGACGACGGTGTGCCGCTGGTAGATGTCCGGCCCGCGGGCGTCCTGGATGCCCCGGATGCGCGCGGCATCGGCCCGGAACGGGCCGTCCTGCGGGTACCCGACGACGATCGCGCTGTCCCCGGTGCGGGCCCGGGCGGCGAAGGCCAGCGGCGTGCCGGTGAGGCCGGGCACGCGGAGCACCGCGATGTCGCGGTCGGGGTCGTAGACCACCACCGTCGCCTGCAGCACCCGGTCGCCCACCTGCACGTTCGGGCGACCCACCCCGGCGACGACGTGCGCGTTGGTCATGACCCGCTCGCGGGCGTAGTGGAAGCCGGTGCCCTCGATGCGCTTGGAGCACGAGCTGGCCACCCCGGTGATCTTGAAGACCCGGCTGTGGACGGCGGTGACGACGGGCGACCGGGCCAGCGTCGGGTCCGGCGGGTCGACCGGACGGGCCTGGGTCGGGACCAGGTCGCCGAAGACCTCGGGGAAGCCACGGTCATCGATGAGCCGGCGGAAGGAGGCGAACAAGCCCTTCGCGCCACCGGGCACGGCCTGGTCGACGACGGCGAGGACCTGCGAGCGCCGGACCTGGGAGGCCAGGCCGGTGAACGGCGACGACGCCACCGCGGTACCAACCAGCCAGGAGACGAGCAGCAGCGAGATGACGCTGACCGCCGCACCGGCGATGGCGTCGACGACCCGGGCCGGCCGCCACACCAGGCGGTTGCGTACGGCGTTGCCGACGAACGTCGCGAGGACCTGCCCGATGCAGGCGAGCAGGAAGACCAGCCCGATCGCCACGGTGGTGCGCGGCAGGCCCGACAGCGCCCCGGTGCCGGCGAGGGAGGGGGCCAGGGTGGCGCCGAGCACACCCCCGCCGAGGAACCCGACGAACGACAGCACGCCGACGACGAAGCCCTGCCGGTAGCCCGAGACGGCGAACAGCAGCGACGCCGCGAGCAGGACGACGTCGAGCAGGTCACCGCGCATCGGGTGAGCCTAGGAGACCACGACCTTGCCGGTCATGCCCGAGTGGAAGGTGCAGACGAAGGTGAAGGTGCCGGCCTTGTCGAAGACCACCTTGAGGGGCTCCGACTTCTTGCCGTCGATGGTGCCGGTCTTGCCGAGCGCGCTGTCGTCGAAGACCAGGTTGTGCGGGATCAGACCGACGTTCTTGGCGAGCAGCGTGACGGTGCCGACCTTCGCGTTGATGATGTTCGGCTTGAAGACCAGGGTGTCGGTCATGTCGACGGTGGCGGTCTGCGCCCCGGCCGCCCCGGTCGTGGACACCGTGCCGTTGTCCTTCACCGACGAGGCCCCGCCACCACCGCAGCCCACGGCGAGCAGCGGGACGAGGGCGACGGCGGCGAGACGCTTCATGGGGACTCCTGTGGTCAGGTGCAGAGAACGGACATGCATCAGGGAGCGTTCCGCTCCCAGGTCTTCAGGGCCAGCCGCAGCGTCTCCGGGTCGAGCTCGCGCAGCCGGCCTTTGTCCCACGGCTGCTCCCACCCGGCGAGGGTGAGCAGCCCGGCGATCAGCCCGGCGGTGAAGCCCCAGACGACCATGCCGCGGACGTCGAAGGCCGGTCCGACCAGGCCGCTGGTGTGCGTGATGCGGAACCGGTTGTCGGGGTCGGTGAGCTCGGCCAGCGGCACCCGGGCGACCGCCGCGACCTCGGCGATGTCGACCACGCCCACGTCGTGCGGGTCCCGCCACCAGCCGACGACCGGGTGCACGACGAAGCCCGACGGCGGCAGCCAGAGCGCCGGCAGGATGCCGAGCACCTCGACGCTGGCGGGGTCGAGGCCGACCTCCTCCTGCGCCTCCCGCAGGGCGGCCGCGACCGGGCCGTCGTCCTCCGGGTCCTGCGCGCCGCCGGGGAAGGCCGGCTGGCCGGCGTGCGAGCGCAGCGTCGCGGCCCGCTCGATGAGCAGCAGATCCGGGCCGTCCGGGCCCTCACCGAACAGCACCAGCACGGCGCTGTCGCGACCGCCCTCGGCCGGCGGCAGGAAGCGGGTGAAGTGCTCGCCCTTGACGGTCGGGAGCGCGGCCGCCAGCGGCTGCAGCCAGTCCGGGATCACAGCCGCACCCCCAGGTAGGTCAGCACGTCGGCCTTCAGCCGGGCCAGCGTGCGGTAGGCGGCCCGCTCGACGTGCACCACGGCGCCCTTCGCGTCCACGAAGACCATCTTCGGGGCGCCGCCGCCGTAGTGGCGCGACACCAGCCCGTCGTCGTCCACGACCGCCGGCCAGGTCTGGCCGACGTCGATCGCGAACTGCAGCGCGCGCTTGGCCGGGTCCTCGGTGTCGACGCCGACGAGAGCGAGGCGCTCCCCGGCGAGCTGGTGCAGCCGCCGCAGCGTCGGCATCTCCTCCAGGCACGGCCCGCACCAGGAGCCGTAGACGTTCACCAGGGTGGGCTTGCCCGTGCCCGGGCCCCGCAGCGGCACCGCCGGACCGCCGCCGAGGCAGGGCAGCTCGAGGTCGGGCAGGTCGGCGCTGAGGCCGCGCGGGCAGGGGGCGAGGGCGGCCTTGGCCTGCAGCGGCCGGAGGTCCTCCGCCACCGCGGTCTTGGCCGGTTCGTCCCGGAGCCCGTAGAGCACCGCGCCGGCCAGGGCGAGCAGCACCACCAGCAGCCCCAGCAGCCTCGGTCGGGTCATGTCGTCGTACCGGGCTTGAAGAACTCCTCGGTGCGGACCAGCTTGGCGGCCTTGACCGGGTCGGTCTCGCCCTCGCCGTACGACGGGCAGAGCTGGGCGATCGGGCAGGCCCCGCAGGCCGGCTTGCGGGAGTGGCAGACCCGGCGGCCGTGGAAGATCACGCGGTGGCTGAACATGGTCCACTCGCTGGCCGGCAGCAGGTCGGCGACGGCGTGCTCGACCTTCACCGGGTCGTCCTCGGCGGTCCAGCCGAAGCGCCGTACCAGGCGCCCGAAGTGGGTGTCGACGGTGAGGCCCGGCACGCCGAAGGCGTTGCCGAGGATGACGTTGGCGGTCTTGCGGCCGATGCCGGGCAGCTTCACCAGCTCGGTGAGGGTGCTGGGCAGCTCGCCGCCGTGCCGCTCCACGACCGCGGCGCCCAGGCCGATGAGCGACGTCGTCTTGTTCCGGAAGAAGCCGGTGGAGCGGATCTCCTCCTCGAGCACGGTCCGGTCGGCCGCGGCGTAGTCCTGGGCGGTGCGGTACTTGCCGAACAGCGCCGGGGTGACCTCGTTGACCCGCTTGTCGGTGCACTGCGCCGACAGGATGGTCGCGACCGCGAGCTCCAGCGGGGTCGTGAAGTCCAGCTCGCAGTGCGCGTCGGGGTAGAGGGCGGCCAGCTCCTTGTTGGTACGCCGCGCCCGCCGGGTGAGCGCGAGAGGAGTCTGCTCGGCCTTGGCCACCATGACGATGACCCTACGTGGGCGGTGCCGCACTCGCCCGTCCAGGTGACGGCGCTCAAGGAACCGGCTGATCCTGACGACGCCCTCTCTGTCGCCTACACAGCGTGACGATGCCGCAGGAAGACGGAGGAACACCGATGGACCCGGAGAGCACGACCCTGGCGGTGCCCGGGCAGAGCGCCTCTGGTTCGGCTCCCCGCAAGAACGCCGCCCGTCCCATGCCCGAGCGGACCGTGCAGCACGCGCACCTCACGCTCGACGGCCTGCGTGAGTACCGCAAGGCGCTGACCGCCGAGGAGAGCAAGGTGTCCTACTGGCGGCGCATCCTCCAGGCCCGCCTGGACGTCGTGCGCGCGGGCAGCGACCTGGTCAGCGAGAACCTCAAGCCGGTCCTCACCGACGCCCGTGTCGGTGCCGGCCGGCAGGCGCTCGTCGAGGTGCTGCCGGTCGACGACATCCCGCCGCTGCCCGACCTCGCCGGTCTGTGGGAGCGCCAGGTCGACCCGTCCGACACCGACTCGGTCGCGGCCCTCGAGGCCGACCTCGCCGCCGCCGAGCGGCAGCTGTCGGACTACCGCAAGGTGCTGCACCAGCGTCTGGGCGCCGCCACCTCCGAGCTCATCGCCCGCTACCGCGACGAGCCGGCGCTGTGTCTGACCGCACTGCCGCTGCAGCCGCTGCGGCGTTCGGTCCCGGCCTGACGGGGACATACTGCGGACGTGTCCGTCCTGCTGCTCGGCCTGCTGCTGCCCGTGGGGCTGCTGTTCCTGATGCTGGCCATGGAGCGGGTCGAGCGACCGCTGCGCCGCGAGTCGGTGAGCGAGCAGCTCGAGACCTTCCTGGACACCGCGCGGCCCGATGAGGTCGAGACTTTCGTCAGCGAGGGCTACGCGCCGGCCCTCGAGCGCTACTGGCGGCGGCGGCGCCTGTCCCGGCTCCTGCCCGGGCGTGCGCGTCAGTAGAAATGTGATCTGCGAGACTCCCCGCTAGGAGAACCGACGGATCGGGGAGGCACGGAGCGTGGACGAGGTCCTGGCGAAGGCGGGGCTCTTCCAGGGCATCGCGGAGGAGGCGGCTGAGGCCGTCGCCGCGTCCCTCGAGTACGGCGACTACGGGCGCGGTGAGACCGTGTTCGCCGAGGGCGAGCAGGGCGACACGCTCTACATCGTCCTGGACGGCAAGGTCAAGATCGGCCGCAAGGCCGTGGACGGCCGCGAGAACATGCTGTCGGTGATGGGGCCGTCCGACATGTTCGGCGAGCTCTCGCTGTTCGACCCCGGTCCGCGTACCGCCACCGCGACGGTGGTCACCGACGCCCGGCTGGCCTCGCTGGCGCACAGCTCGCTGCGGCCGTGGATCACCGACCGGCCGGAGATCGCCGAGCAGCTGCTGCGGGTCCTGGCCCGCCGGCTGCGCCGCACCAACGACGCGCTCGCCGACCTGATCTTCACCGACGTGCCGGGCCGGGTCGCCAAGCAGCTGCTCGCGCTGTCGGAGCGCTTCGGCTCCGAGGAGCCGGACGGCCTGCGGGTGCACCACGACCTCACGCAGGAGGAGCTGGCCCAGCTGGTCGGCGCCTCCCGCGAGACCGTCAACAAGGCGCTGGCCGACTTCGCGTCCCGCGGCTGGGTGCGGGTCGACTCCCGCGCGCTGACGATCCTCGACAGCGAGCGGCTGGCCCGCCGGGCCCGCTAGGGCGAGCCGGCCAGCTCGAACAGCCCCTGGTAGCCAGGGTCCTCAGCCGCCTGCACACTGATGCCGGCCGCGACGAACGGCTCCGCCCACGCCGTCGAGCGGGCGTACAGCATCCACTCGCGGACCCCCTCGAGCGTCATGACCGCGACCAGCCGGGCCTCGCCCGCGGCCGCGTCGACCAGCGCCTGCTCGAGGGTGCGCAGGCGGTCCTTGTCGGGCTCGGCCGGCAACCCGTCGTCGGTCTGCCCGAGAGCCACCGCGACCGCGACCTGCACCGGGTAGCCGGCGTACGGCGCGGTGGTGGCGATCGCCCGGTCGACCAGCACCACGATGGGCAGGCCCTCGTCGGTCTCGGCGCGCAGGGTCACCCAGTCCGGCGGCCGGCTGAGCAGGTCCGCAGTCGTCATGCCGGCCATCCTTGCGTGCGGGCTCAGCGACGACGACCGGCGGCCCCGAGCAGCAGACCGGCACACGACCGGCCCGGTGCCGAGCGTGGGGAGCCCCCGCGACCGGCCCGAGGGGCCCTGTCCGGTGCAGTTGTGCTGGGGCGCTGCCCCTGAGGTGGGACCGGGCTCAGGTAGGGAGGCCGAGGGCGCGCTCGGAGGCAGCCACCTCGGAGCGCTGCCCGGTGGAGCGGGCCACCTCCAGCGCCTGCTCCAGCGCCGCCTTTGCGGCGGGCTGGTCACCGGCAGCCCGCAGCGCCGCGCCGAGCGCCCGCAGGGCCAGGACCTGGGAGCGGACGTCCTCGGCCGGTGTGGCCACCGCCGCCCGCGCCGAGCTCAGCGCCTCCTCCACCCGGCCCAGCTCGAGCAGCGTGCCAGCCCGGTGGGCGAGCGCCTGGCGGCGCGGGAACAGCAGGCCGGGATGGTCGGTGGCGGCCTCGAGCGCGGCGTCGAGCTCGGCCAGCGCCTCCGGGTGCTGACCACGGCGGCGCAGCACCTGGGCGAGCAGGACGCGGGCGCCCAGGGCGGCGTGCGGCTCCAGGTCCTGGCCGGCCAGGGTGGCGCCGACCTTCCAGACGCAGCCCTCGGCGCCGTCGAGGTCGCCGCGGTCGAGGTGCGCGTAACCGAGGGCCACCAGCGCGAGCGCCGCCGTCAGCGGGTGGTTGCTGCTCTCGCTGAGCGCCACCGCCCGGTCCAGGAAGGCCACCGCCCGCTCGGGCAGATCGGCGCCGCGGGCGTTGACGCCGGCGGCGACGAGGGCCAGGGACTGCCCCCAGGCGTCACCGACCTCCGCGAACCGGACCCGGGCCCGCTCGGCCTCGTCGGCCCCCACGATCACGTCACCGAGCTCCGCCGCGGCCACCGCGTCAATGGTCAGCAGCGCGGCCACCCCCCAGCGCTCACCGGCCTGCTCGCCCTGCGGCAGCAGCGACCGGGCCAGCTCGCGGGCCTCCCCGAAGCGGCCTTCCAACAGCCGGACGAAGCCCTCGGTGCCGGCCACCCAGGCGAGCCCGCCGGTGTCCTCCAGGTCGGCGAACACGTCCGCCGCCCGCTCCAGGGCACCGACCGCCAGGTCGTAGTCGCCGCGGGTCGTCGCGCTCCACGCCAGGTGCTGCAGCGCCCAGCCGGCACCTCGCTCGTCACCGACCTGCACCGCCAGGCCGTACGCCTGCTCGAAGCGCGTCTCGGCGTCGCGCAGCCGGCCGTCGAAGTAGTCGAGCAGCCCGAGCTGTCGCAGGGCCTCGCCCCCGAGCCGGTCGATGCCCGCCTCGGAGCCCGCCGCCAGTGCGGAGACGAACGCCTGCCGCGCCCCGGCCAGGTCACCGCGCTTGCGCCGCACGTCGCCCAGCACCAGCAGCGCGCCGGCGCGGACCCCGTCCTCCGGCCCGTGCAGCGCCGGCCCGAGCTCGGCCTCGGCCTCCTCCAGGCGGTGCAGGGCGGTCAGGGCCCGGGCGTAGGCCACCCGCACCGGGACCACCAGGTCGGCCGGCAACCGCTCGCCGTACGCCGGGTCGTCCAGGCCCAGGGCGCGGCTGAGCACCTGCTCGGCGCCGGGGTTGTCGTCCCGCCCGAGCGCGGCCTGCCCGAGCCGGGCCAGCGCGCTGAACGCGGTCCCGCGGGCCTGCCACGCCGGGTCGTCCGGGGGCAGCTCCATCTCGGCGGCGAGCCGGACGGCCCGCTCGCCCTGGGAGGCGCTGACCAGGTCGGCCTCCGCACTACGGGCGGCGGCGTCCTGCGCCCACTGCGACATCGCGGCGTGCCGACGGGCCCGGTCGGCCTTGGCCAGGCCGGCGTAGGCGACGTCCCGCACCAGGGTGTGGGCGAACCGGTAGCCGCCCTCCTCCGAGGGCTCGAGCAGCCGCCGGTCGACCAGCGCGTCGACCGCCGTCCTGACCACCTCCGGGTCGCCGTGCCCGGAGGTCCGGCCGACCGCCTCCAGGGCCGCGACGGTGGCCCGCAGCCCAACCACGCTGGCGTCCCGCAGCACGCCCTTGGCGGCGCCGTCGAGGTCGTCGATGCGGGCCGCGAGCACCGCCTGCACGCCGGCCGGGAGCAGGTCCTCGGGCACGTCGCCCTCGAGCACCCAGCGGTCGGCGTCCCGGCGCAGCACGCCACGGTCGACCAGCAGGTGCAGCAGCTCGGCCAGGAAGAACGGGTTGCCCTGGGCCCGCGCCAGCAGCGTGTGCCGTACCCCGTCGTCGATGTCGTTGGACCCGAGGTAGGCGCGCAGCAGCCGCTCCGTCGCGCTCTCCTCCAGCGGGGTCAGGGGCAGCAGCTCGGCCTGCGGCAGCTGCTGCCACCACTCGGCCCGCCCTGGTACGTCGAGCATGTCGGTGCGGCCCAGGGCCAGCAGCAGCACCCGGCCACGGACCTTGCGGGCCACGTGCAGCAGGCCGTCCACCATGGTCGGCGTGGCCCAGTGCAGGTCGTCGAGGACCAGCACGAGCGGGCCCTCGGTGGCCAGCGCACTGAACAGCGCGGCGACCGCCTCCCGGACCTTGTCGCCACCGACCGGCGGGCCCGGGGTCGCGACCTCCCGCGGCTCGGTCGCCTCCAGGTCCTCCAGGCCGAGCAGCCGGCGCAGCCGCTCGGCCAGCTGGGCCGGCGCCAGGCCAGCAGCGGACGGGTGCACGAGCCGCCCGACGGTGCGGGCCACGCGGCCGCGGGCGGTCTCGACGTCGTCGGACTCCTCGATGCCGCAGGCGGTGCGGACCATCTCGGAGACGGCGGCGAGGTCGCGGCCCTCGCCGTAGGGGGCGCTGCGCCCCCACAGCACCCGGGCGTCCGGCAGCTCGCCGGCGAACCGCGACAGCTCCTGCGCGAGCCGCGTCTTGCCGACGCCGGCCTCGCCCGTCACCAGCACGGTGCGGGGGGTGTCGCGCTCGATGGCGTCGAAGGTGCGGCCGATGAGCAGGCCCAACTCGGCGTCGCGGCCGAGGAACGGCGCCTCGTCGCCGAGGCCGAGCCGGGTGGCCCCCGACGGTCGCAGGCCCATCAGCTCGAAGGCCTCCACCGGTTCGCGCTTTCCCTTGAGCCGCAAGGGCGGCAGCGCGCGCCAGCTCGCGATCGGCATGGTGGCGAGCGCCGTGTCGCGGCCGGCCACGACGGCGCCGATGCCAGCCGCGTCGGACAGCCGGCTGGCGGTGTTCACGGTGTCGCCGACCACGGTGTAGGCCAGGTGCGCCTGCACGCCGGCCACCACCTCGCCGGTGTTGAGACCGACCCGGAGGCCTAGCTGGCGACCACCGCCGCTCTCCTCCGCCACCAGCCGGCGGACCGCGGCCTGCATCTTGGCAGCGGCCCGCACCGCCCGCTCCGCGTCGTCCTCGTGCGCGGTCGGCGCGCCGAAGACCGCCATCAGCCCGTCCCCGACGAGCTTGTCGACGTGACCGCCGTACTCGGTGACGATGGCTGCGAGGGAGGCCAGCACCCGGTCGGTGACGACGCCGACCCGCTCGGGGTCGAGGTCCTCCGCCCAGCTGGTGAAGTCCGACAGGTCACCGAACAGCACGGTGACGACGCGGCGGTCGGTCTCGACGTCGGACGACGAGCCGCCGGGCAGCGCGGCGCCGCAGTGGAAGCAGAAGCGCGCGCCGGCCACGGTGGGGGTCCCGCAGACCGGGCAGGTCATGGCGCAGCGAGGTAGTCGAGCTGCGCGCGCACCGACATCTCAGCGGCGAACCACAGCCCCTGGTCGACGTCGGCGTAGACGACCTCGACCACCTCCCGCGGGCTGCCCGCGCCCGCCGCCACGGCGGCCCGCACCTGCTCGAGCCGCTGCTGGCGGTGGTCCAGGTAGTGCTGCGCCGCCGCCCCGGCCGACGCCAGCTCCGGCCCGTGGCCGGGCAGCACCGTGAGCTCGCCCAGGTCGCGCAGCCGCTTCAGCGAGTCCAGGTAGTCGGCGAGCACCCCGTCAGGGTGCGCCACCACCGTCGTGCCGCGCCCCAGGATGGTGTCGCCGGTCAGCACCGCGTCAGGCAGCGCGAACGACAGCGAGTCGCTGGAGTGCCCCGGCGTCCCGATGACCCGCACCTCGAGGCCACCGCCGAGCACGACGTCCCCGGCGCCGAGGCCCTCCTCGCCCAGCCGGTGCGCCGGGTCGAGAGCGCGTACGGCGGCGCCGGTCAGCTCGGCGAACCGGCGGGCCCCCTCGCTGTGGTCGTGGTGGCCGTGGGTGAGCAGCACCACGTCGACCGGGCCCTGGGCGGCGACGGCCTGCAGGTGCCCCTCGTGCAGCGGGCCGGGGTCGACGACGACGCAGCGCTCGCTGCCGGGTGCCCGCAGCACCCAGGTGTTGGTGCCGTCCAGGGTCATCGGACCGGGGTTGGGCGCGAGCACGACCCCGGCGGTGTCGGTGACCTGGCGCACGTCAGCTCCGAGGATCGGGCGCCGGGTAGTCCGGCTCGCCTGGCAGCACGAACTTGACGCTGTCGTCGGGCATCACGACCAGCTTCGGCGCCACCACGAGGACGGCGCGGTCGGCCTCGAGGGCGGACCGGACGTCGGGGTAGTCGGCCAGGTCGCGAAGGCTGGCGTGGGTGGGCGGCAGCAGGCTGAGGCCCTGGTCGAGGGCGTCGGCCGGGCGCACCCAGAGCCGCACGTCCGCCTCACCGCCGACGTCGCGGCACACCTGGCCGGCCGGCAGCTGGGCGAGGAAGAAGCGGGTGTCGAAGCGCTTCGGCTCCACCTCCGGGGTGATCCAGTGGGCGTACGGCCGCAGCAGGTCGGAGCGCAGCACCAGGCCGCGTCGCGCGAGCAGCTCGGACAGCGACTGCTCGCGGGCCTCGAGGGCGACCCGCTCGGCCTCCCACTCGTCGGAGGAGACGTCGGCGAGCAGCTCGGTCTCGGAGGGGCCGGCCAGCAGGACGCCGCACTCCTCGAAGGTCTCGCGCACGGCGGCGCACACCAGGGCGCGGGCCAGCGGCTCGTCGGCGCCGAACCACTCCCCCCACTGCACGGCAGAGGGCCCGGCCCAGCCAATGTCGGCGTTGGCGTCGTGCGGATCGACCGAACCGCCCGGGAAGACGTGCATGCCGCCGGCGAAGGCCATGGCCTGCACGCGGCGCAGCAGGTAGGCCTCGGGCCCGGCGACGGCGTCGCGCAGCAGCACGACGGTGGCGGCGTGCCGAGGCTCGCTTGGCGTCCTGCCATCGCGGACAAAGGCGCGGGCGAGCTCCTCGAGCTCCTGCAGACCGGCGGGGCGCGACATGGCTCCGACCTTAGGGGGTGACCTCGACGACCAGCTCGACCTCGACCGGTGCGTCGAGCGGAAGGGCCGCCACACCGACCGCGGAGCGGGCGTGCTGGCCGGCGTCGCCGAACACCTCGCCGAGCAGCTCGGAGGCGCCGTTCACGACGCCGGGCTGGCCGGTGAAGCCGGAGGCCGAGGCCACGAAGCCGACCACCTTGACGACCCGCACCACGCTGTCGAGGCCGACGAGGGCGTCGATCGCGGCGAGGGCGTTCAGGGCGCAGGTGCGGGCCAGGCCCTTGGCCTGCTCGGCCGTGACCGGGCCGCCCACCAGGCCGGTGTGGGCCATCGCGCCCGCCACCATGGGCAGCTGGCCGCTGGTGAACACCAGGTCGCCGGTGCGGACCGCCGGCACGTAGGCGGCCACCGGCGGCACGACGGCCGGCAGCTCCAGCCCGAGGCCGGCGAGCCGGCCGAGGTGGCTCACTGCTTCGCGCGCTTGAAGTAGGCGACCAGCTGCTCGGCACCCGGCCCGGGCACCACCTGCACCAGCTCCCAGCCGTCCGCGCCGAAGTTGTCGAGGATCTGCTTGGTGGCGTGGATGAGCAGGGGCGCCGTCATGTACTCCCACGTGGTCATGGGGGCGAGCCTAGGCCGGGGCGGTCAGGCGGTGCGCTGCTGGGCCTCGGCGGCCCGCTTGCGCACCAGCCGGCGGCGCTCGAGCTCGTTCAGGCCGCCCCAGATGCCGTGCGGCTCCTGGACGGCCAGGGAGTACTCGAGGCAGGCGCGCTGGACCGGGCAGGCGCGGCACAGCGCGCGGGCCTGGCCCTCGCGCAGGTCCTTCTCGTCCTTGCGCTCGAAGTGGGCGGGCGCGAAGAAGTGGACGGCGTTGTCACGCCGGCAGTCTGCGCGGCCGCGCCAGGTGGCCTGGGCCGGTGCTGCGGTTGTCATGGAGTCGTCGTCCTCCGTACGGGGCGCAGGGTGTGGCCTGCATCACAACCGGACGTTTCGCGGTCCGCAGCCCAACTCCTGCCGGCCCCTCGTTCTGACATTCAGGTTTTCCAGATGCCGCACCTGCCGCCGCACCCGGGTGGAGGGGCGACGGGGCGGCGGCTGCCGGGGGGCGCAGGGGCGCCTACGCTCGACGCATGTCGGACTTTCCCTCCGTGCGGTTGCACGTCGTCTCGGGCAAGGGCGGGACCGGCAAGACGACCGTGGCCGCGGCGCTCGCCCTCGCGCTCGCCAGCGGCGGCAAGAAGGTGCTGCTGCTGGAGGTCGAGGGCCGGCAGGGCATCGCCCAGCTCTTCGACTCCCCGCCGCTGCCCTACGACGAGCGCAAGGTCGCCGTCGCACCCGGCGGCGGCGACGTCTACGCGCTGGCCGTCGACCCGGAGCAGGCGCTGCTCGACTACCTGCACATGTTCTACAAGCTGTCGCCCACCGGGCTGCCGGCCCGCACCCTGCGCAAGATCGGCGCGATCGACTTCGCGACCACCATCGCCCCCGGGCTGCGCGACGTGCTGCTGACCGGCAAGGTCAAGGAGGCCGTGGTGCGCAAGCAGGGCGGCCACTACTGGTACGACGCCGTGGTGCTGGACGCCCCGCCGACGGGGCGGATCCCGCGCTTCCTCAACATCTCGCACGAGATCGGCAACCTGGCCAAGGTGGGCCCGCTGAAGAACCAGAGCGACGGGGTGATGGCGGTCTTCAAGAGCGGGCAGACCGCGGTGCACCTGGTCACGCTGCTCGAGGAGATGCCGGTGCAGGAGACGCTCGACGCCGTCGAGGAGCTGACGGCGCTCGGCCTGCCGGTCGGCGGCGTGGTCGTCAACGCGGTCCGCACCCCGGCGCTGGCGCCGACCGACCTGCTGGACGCCGAGCGCGGTGAGCTCGACGCGTCGGCCCTCGCGGCCGGGCTCCAGAGCGTCGGGCTGGACGTGGCGCTGGCGCCGACGCTGGCGGCCGAGGCCGGCGACCACGCCGCCCGGGTGGCCCTGGAGGAGCGCGGTCGCGACGCGCTGGCCGGGCTGCACCGCCCGTCGTACGAGCTGCCGCTGCTGCCCGACGC
>JAOPVD010000187.1 GCA_025966295.1 Frankiales bacterium
ACCGGCACGATCGCCGGGGCAGCCGGCGTGGGAGCGGCCACGGGCCGGGCGGCCTTCGGGGGCGATGACGAGCGGGAGGCCATCGGTGCGACGAGGGCGACGGCGAGGACGAGCAGGCCGGCGAGGGCGGGGGACCAACGGCGCAGCACGGGGGCTCCTTCAGGGACGGCCGCAAGGGCGACCCGGTGACCGGGCCGCCCTTGCAGCGGGGGAGGGCAGGGTCAGCCGGGCAGGCCCAGGGCCCGCTGCAGCACGCCGTGCAGGCCGGTGTTGTCGAGCTGGCGGGCCAGCAGCAGGGCGTAGGCGTTGCCGCCGGCGAAGACCGGCACGTCGGCGCCGGTGTGGTTGCCGGACAGGTAGGTCAGCCAGAGGGAGGCCTCCGGGCTGCCGTCCTGCACGGTGCTCGGGTCGTCGGCGGTGCGGAAGGTGGCCGGCGCGAAGTTGCCGGCCGGGTTCGGGCCGGTCAGGCCGGCGCCGTTCTGGGTGCCGGAGGAGCGGGCCGGGTCCTTCTTGCCGCTCGAGGCGCGCAGCGGGGTCCCGTTGTTGGCGGTGTTGCCGCTGTCGACGTTGCCGGGCGGCGCGGCCGCCTCGGCGTTGGTGAAGCTGCCCTTTTCGATGATGTTGAAGCCGGCGCACTCGTGGTCGGCCGTGACGATCACCAGGGTGTGGCCGTCCCTCTTGGCGAAGTCGGAGGCGACCTTCACCGCGTCGTCGAAGGCCTTGATCTCCTCGAGCGTCTGGGCGGCGTCGTTGGCGTGCGAGCGCTTGTCGATCAGCGCGCCCTCGACTTGCAGCAGGAAGCCCTTGCCCTTGTCGCTGTTGTTGCCCAGCAGGGAGATCGCCTTGGTGGTCAGCTCCGCGAGGGTCGGCTCGGCCCTGATCGCGGCGCCGTCGGGGGCCAGCTGCTTGCTGCGCTCGACGGTGAGGTTGCCGCGGTTGAACAGCCCGATGACCTTGCCCGAGCGCACCTCCTGCAGGTCGCTGCGGGTCGCGACCCGCTGGGTGGCGGCGGTCTGCGCCCCGTTGTCGGTACCGACCGCCGGGTCGCCGAAGCGGCCCAGCACCTGGTAGCCGCGGGCCTTCAGGGCCTGCTCGTCGGCCGGCTCGAAGCGCGCCAGACCGCCGCCCAGGATCACGTCGGCGACGCCGTTGCGGGCGATCTGCTCGGCGATCGGGGTGACCAGCGTCGGGTCGGCCGGGGTGGTCTCGCCGGCCGGCAGGCAGGCCGCCGCCGAGTACGTCGGTCCCTGGCAGCCGCGCAGCAGCGCGTGGCTGAACATGCCGGCCGGGGTCGCGTCGGTGATCTCGGCGGTGGAGACGTTGCCGGTCCGGAAGCCGGCCGCCTTGGCCTGCTCCATGACCGTCGGGACGCTGTTCTCGTGCGTGTCCACGCCGATCGCGGCGTTGTAGGTCTTGACGCCCGACGCCCAGGCGGTGGCCGCGCTCGCCGAGTCGGTGACCAGCGCCGGCTGGTCGGTGCCCTTCTCGACGGCGTACGTCGAGACCTGGCCGACGACCGGCAGCTTCTCCATGTTGAGCTTGCCCGCCGCGCCGTAGAAGCGCTGCCGGCCGGCCGTCACGTGGGTGCGGCCCATGCCGTCGCCGAGCAGGTAGATGACGTTGTGGATCTCGCCGTTCCGGGCGTTTCCCTCAGCATGTGCGGTGCCGCTCAGGGAGGTCAGGCCGGTCAGGGCGGTGCAGGCGGTGAGTGCGAGCACCGTGGTCCGGGTCACGTGGCGTGCCACAGAGTTGCTCCTCGGTCGGGGGCCGAGGGGCTCGTCCTCCTCGGTCGCTGGCGACGCTAAGGAGCCCGGGTGGGCGGTGAGCGGGCCCGGGGTGAACGGCTGGCGAAGTCCTGGTGAGCAGCTGCGCCGGCCGGGTGGGCTGACTGGTCGTCTGGGGTGGTGTGGCACCTAGTCCTCCCGAACGTGGTCCGCGACCAGCTCTCAGGTGTGCTCTTCGAGTCAAAACGTCGACAGCGGCTTCAGGGCCGGCTCGCTGGCGGCGACGTACTCCCCGTCGCCCCAGCCTGACCCCTGGGGTGACCCACCCCGGCAGCAGCCGGACACGCAGGGCCACGGGACCCGACAGGGGTCGGCCGGGCTACCGAACAAGGGAAGATCTCATGCGCGGAACCACCAAGCTCATCGGCGCCGTCGCGGTCGCCGGCCTCGTCGCCACCGCCGGCTCGGCGTTCACGGACAGCAACAGCCTGCCCGCCGCCTCGGTGACCAAGGGCTACGGCTCGCAGACGATCACGGGCGTCACCGCCACGTCGGTCACCTACAACACGGACACCCCGGGGAGCACGATCACCTCCGTGGGTCTGGTCCTCACCGGTGACACGACGGCCAAGGTCATCCAGATCGCCTTCAACGACGCCGCCCCGGCCACCTGCTCCGCCGCCGGCACGTACACGATCGGCACGCCGGGCAGCACCGCCTACACCTGCGCTGTGACGCAGGACGTGACGACCGCTGCGAAGTTCGCCCTGGTTGCCGTCTAACCGAACCAGCGACGGCGTCGGGTCCGGCTGGGATGATCCCAGCCGGCCCGGCGCCTCGACGGCAGGAGGAACCGACGCATGCGTGCTGCCCGGGTCGTGCGTTGGCTGGCGCTCGTCCTGCTCGGCGCGCTGGCGTGGCTGCTGCTCGCGCCGCTCTCGGTCGGCGGGCACACCGGCTACGTCGTCACGCACGGCGTCAGCATGGAGCCGCGGTTCCACTCCGGGGACCTCGCCGTCCTCCGCTCGGCTGAGGACTACCAGGTCGGTGACGTCGCGGCGTACCGCAGCGACCTGCTCAAGACCGTCGTCATGCACCGGATCGTCGCGAAGGAGCAAGGTCACTACACGTTCAAGGGCGACAACAACAGCTGGCTCGACCCCGAGACGCCGAGCGCCGGGCAGCTGATCGGGAAGCTTGCCCTGCGCGTCCCGCAGGGCGGGGTCTGGCTGCACCGCGCGACCAGTCCGGCGGCTCTCGGCGTCGCAACCTTCGCCCTCCTGGCAGGGGGCGGCACCGCGGTCCACGGACGCAGACGAAGGAGACGACAGATGTCGCGGCACGCTGCGCGCACCAGCAAGAGCTCGGCCTGGGCGGCCCTGCCGCCCGGCCTGCGCACCGCGGCCGCCGGAGCGGCCGGCGTGGGCATCCTCGGGCTCGCCCTCGGGGCCTTCGCCTGGACCGGTCCCACGACCCGGACGGTCCCCTCCACCGACCTGAGCGCCCAGCTGACGTTCTCCTACACCGCCCAGGTGCCGCGCAGCCCCGCCTACGACACCACCGTCGTCCACTCGCCCAGCCCGGTGTTCCGCAAGCTGGCCAACAGCGTCGACGTCCAGCTCGCCTACCGCGGCAGCCCCGGCAGTGTGGCCGTGGCCGCGGTCCTGTCGACGGCTGGCGGCTGGACCTCCACCGTCCCGCTCGCGCCCCGCACGGCCTTCGCCGGCCCCCGGTACGACGGCACCGTGCGGCTGGACCTGCCCAAGCTGGAGGCGCGCGCCCAGGCGGCCGCCAAGGTGACCGGGCTGGCCGCGACGCCGCTGAGCATCTCGGTGGTCGCCCAGGTCCAGACCCAGGGCCGTACCTTCGCCCCGGCACTCGGGCTGACGGCCTCCCCCTCCGCGCTCAGCCTCGCCGGCGAGCCGGCCGCCCTGGCCGTGAAGGACACCGCGGCGGCGGGGGCGACCCGCCACGTCCCGCGGGTCCTCAGCCTCAAGGGCCGCACCATGACGGTGCCGACGGCCCGCAACCTGAGCGCCGGCCTGGCGGCCGCCGCCGTCCTGGTGCTGCTCGGACTGGCCCTGGTCGGCAGCGCCACCTCGCCGGTCACCGAGGGCGCCGCCATCCGCCGGCGCTGGGCCGAGCTGCTGCTCGAGGTGCAGCCGGTGCCGACACCCGCCGGGCGGCCGGTCGTGGACGTGACGACGTTCGAGACGCTGGCGCGCCTCGCCGAGCGGTACGGCCTGCTGGTCCTGCACTGGAACCGCGCCGACGTGGACACCTTCGTCGTACAGGACGAGGGGACGACCTACCGCTACCGCACGGCCGGGGCCGAGCAGCCGGAGCTGGTCACGTCCTGAGGGCCGACGCCTGCCAGACACCCGGGCCCGGCGGGGGCAGCGGCCGGCGCAGCTGGGGCGCCCCCCACTGCGAGCGCGGCGCCGCCTCCTCGTGCTCGACCTCGCCACCGGAGCGGGCGGCGAGCACGGCCACGACGGCGGCCAGCTCCTCCGGGGTCGCGGTGCCCCGGACCAGGCGCAGCACCGGCCTCGCCGTACCGGCGTCGCTCATAGCGGGATGTTCCCGTGCTTCTTCGCGGGCAGCGTCTGGCGCTTGGTGCGCAGCTGCCGCAGCGCCTTGGCGACCTCGCGGCGGGTCTGCGACGGCTCGATGACCGCGTCGACGAAGCCGCGCTCGGCCGCGATGTACGGCGTCGCGAAGGTGTCCTCGTACTCGGTGATGAACTCGGCGCGGGCCTTCTCCGGGTCCTCGGCGGCGGCGATGTCCTTGCGGCGGATGATGTTGACCGCGCCCTGCGCGCCGACGACCGCGACCTGCGCCGTCGGCCAGGCCAGGTTGACGTCGGCACCGAGGTGCTTGGAGCCCATCACGACGTAGGCGCCGCCGTAGGCCTTGCGGGTGATCACGGTGACGAGCGGGACGGTCGCCTCGGAGTAGGCGTACAGCAGCTTGGCGCCGCGCCGGATGATGCCGGCGTGCTCCTGGCCGACGCCGGGCAGGAAACCGGGCACGTCGCAGAACGTCACGATCGGGATGTTGAAGGCGTCGCAGGTGCGGACGAAGCGGGCGGCCTTCTCGGCGGCGTCGATGTCGAGGGTGCCGGCGAAGTGCATCGGGTTGTTGCCGACGATGCCGACGCTGCGGCCCTCGATCCGGCCGAAGCCGCAGACCATGCTCTGCGCCCACAGCTCCTGCACCTCGAGGAAGTCGCCGTCGTCGAGCACGTGCTCGATGACCCGGTGCATGTCGTACGGCGCGTTGTTGCTGTCCGGGATGAAGGTGTCGAGCTCGAGGTCGAGCTCCTCCTCCAGCGCGTCCGGCGCGTCGAACACCGGCGGCTCGGACAGGTTGTTGGACGGCAGGTAGGACAGCAGCGCCTTCGCCAGCTCGAGCGCCTCCTCCTCGTCCGGGCTCATGAAGTGCGCGACGCCGCTCTTGGAGTTGTGCGCCCGCGCGCCGCCGAGGTCCTCGATCGAGATGTCCTCGCCGGTGACCGTCTTGATGACGTCCGGGCCGGTGATCATCATCGCGGAGGCGCCGTCGACCATGAGGTTGAAGTCGGTGAGGGCGGGGCTGTACACGTGCCCGC
>JAOPVD010000250.1 GCA_025966295.1 Frankiales bacterium
CCTTGTCGAAGGCGTCGAACAGGCCGTCGTGGAAGGTCACGTCGAGGATCTCGGCGTTGCCGTAGCGGTAGCCCTGGCGGCCCTTGGGCAGCAGGTACGGCGCGTTGGTCATCGACTCCATGCCGCCTGCGACCACGACCTCCACCTCGCCGGCGCGGATGAGCTGGTCGGCCAGCGCGATCGCGTCGAGGCCGGACAGGCAGACCTTGTTGATGGTGAGGGCGGGGACGGTCATCGGGATGCCGCCCTTGACCGCGGCCTGGCGGGCCGTGATCTGGCCCTGACCGGCCTGCAGCACGTGGCCCATGATCACGTAGTCGACCTGGTCGCCGCTGACGCCGGCCTTGTCCAGGGCCCCCTTGATGGCGATGCCACCGAGGTCCATCGCGGTGAAGTCCTTCAGAGCCCCGGACAGCTTGCCGATCGGGGTACGCGCTCCGGCGACGATCACACTGGTCACGGGGGTCCTCCTGCTGCGTCGGAAAGGTCCCTGCAACGATAGGACCTTCCACTCAAAGCGTAACGAGGGAGTCCCTGTCGTGAAGGTCACGCACATCGACCACGTCGGCATCGCGGTCGCGGACCTCGACGCCTCCATCGCCTTCTACGAGAAGGCCTACGGCATGCGCTGCGTGCACGTGGAGGTCAACGAGGAGCAGGGCGTCCGCGAGGCGATGCTCGAGGTGGGCGACTCCGGCAGCTACATCCAGCTGCTCAGCCCGCTCAGCCCGGACACCACGATCGGCAAGTTCCTCGACAAGAGCGGGCCCGGCATCCAGCAGATGGCCTACCGCGTCGATGACATCGATGCGGTCAGCGAGCACCTGCGCGGCGAGGGCCTGCGGCTGCTCTACGACACCCCCAAGAACGGCACCGCCGGCTCGCGGGTCAACTTCATCCACCCCAAGAGCTCAGGCGGCATCCTCGTCGAGCTGGTGGAGCCGGGCCCCGACGGGATGGGCGCGCACTAGCCCGTCCGGCTTCACCGGGAGGACGCCCGCGCGTCACCCGCCCCCTCGAGGCTGGCGGCACCTGCCCGCACCGCCTCCAAGGGGACCTGTCGTGACCCGTCGTACCGCCGCCCTCGTCGGCGCCACCAGCGCGCTCGCCGCCACCGCCCTGCTCACCGGCACGCTGCCCGGCCCGGCCTTCGCCGACGGCCGCGGCGGGCAGCGCGGCGGCGACCGGGACCCGGCCTTCAGCTTCGCCCTCGTCGGCGACATGCCGTACGGCGACGTCGGCCGCGCCCGCTACCCCGCGGTGATCCAGGACGTAAACCGCAGCAGGGCCGGCTTCACGGTGTTCGTCGGCGACACCAAGAACGGCAGCGAGCCCTGCTACGCCGACCCGCACACCCCCGACCCGACCGCGGTGACGCCCGACAGGGCGGTCGCGGACGCGGCCCATCCCGACGTCTACAACAGCGCGCTCAGGCTGTTCGCCTCCTACCAGCGCCCGGTGGTCTACCTGCCCGGCGACAACGAGTGGACCGACTGCGACCGGCCCTCGACCGACGGCGGGCTCGTGTCGGACAGCAACGACCGGCTGGCCTACCTGCGGCGGCTGTCCTACCGCGACGACCAGACCCTCGGGCGGCGGACGTTCACCGTCCGGCGGCAGAGCGCGGCCTACCCGGAGAACGTCCGCTGGTCGCGCGGCCCGGTCACCTTCATCGGGCTGAACGTGCCGGGCTCGGACAACAACTACGCGGACGGCGCGAAGAACGGCCCGGCCGCCCAGGGCCAGGCGGAGTACGCCGCCCGCAACGCGGCCAACCTGCGGTGGCTCAAGGAGGGCTTCGCCGCCGCCAGGGACGCCGGCAGCAAGGGCGTGGTGGTCGCCATGCAGGCCGACATGTGGGACCCGACGGCGACCCTCACGCACTACGCCGACACCAAGCGGGCGCTGTTCACCGAGAGCACCGCGTTCGCCGGCCAGGTGCTGCTGGTCAACGGGGACAGCCACAGCTTCGAGGTCGACAAGCCCCTCACCGACTACGCCACCACCAACGCCGGCGGCAAGCCGGGCCCGAACGTGGTCGAGAACGTCACCCGGGCGACCGGGTTCGGGGAGTTCCAGCAGCACTGGGTGAGCGTCACCATCGACCCCGCGGACCCGATGGTGTTCAGCTTCCAGCAGCACCTGGTGGCCGCGAACCTGCCGACGTACACCCCGCCGGCGGGCTGACACCCCGGTTCCGAGCGGTCGACTACCGCTCGGTAACCTCGCTGCACCAGCGAGCGAGAGGTGTCAGGCGTTGAAGGAGATCCTCGAGGCCGTCCTGGCCGGTGACCCGGCCGGTGTGGCCGGCATCCCGGTGCCGGAGTCGTACCGCGGCATGGTGGTCCGCAAGGACGAGGCCGGCATGTTCGAGGGCGTCGCGTCCCGCGACAAGGACCCTCGTAAGAGCCTGCACCTCGACGAGGTCGCCACCCCGGAGCTCGGCCCCGGCGAGGCCATCGTCGCCGTGATGGCCAGCTCGGTGAACTTCAACACCGTCTGGACCTCGATCTTCGAGCCGGTGTCGACCTTCGGCTTCCTGGAGCGCTACGGCAAGCTCAACGAGCTCACCAAGCGGCACGACCTGCCCTACCACGTGGTCGGCTCCGACCTGTCGGGCGTCGTGCTCCAGGTCGGCCCTGGCGTCAGCAAGTGGAAGGCCGGCGACCAGGTCGTCGCGCACTGCCTGAGCGTCGAGCTCGAGGACCCGCAGGGCCACGACGACACGATGATGGACCCGCAGCAGCGGATCTGGGGCTTCGAGACCAACTTCGGCGGCCTGGCCGAGCTCGCGCTCGTGAAGTCCAACCAGCTCATGCCGAAGCCGGCCCACCTCACCTGGGAGGAGGCCGCGGCCCCCGGCCTCGTCAACTCCACGGCGTACCGGCAGTTGGTGTCCAAGAACGGCGCGGCGATGAAGCAGGGCGACACCGTCCTGATCTGGGGCGCGTCCGGCGGCCTCGGCTCCTACGCCACCCAGTACGCCCTGAACGGCGGCGCCATCCCGGTCTGCGTCGTGTCCAGCCCGGAGAAGGCCGAGATCGTGCGCCGGATGGGCGCCGAGCTGGTCATCGACCGGTCGGCCGAGGGCTACAAGTTCTGGAAGGACGAG
>JAOPVD010000285.1 GCA_025966295.1 Frankiales bacterium
CCGGTAGGTCCAGCCCAGCGCGCGCGCGTAGAACGACAGCTGGGCGCCCAGGTCGTCGAGCATGCCGAGCAGCACGTCGAGGATCCGACGCGCGAAGCGGACCGGTGCCATGAGCACGGGGGGCACGGGGGTGCCCGAGCTGACGGCCACCTCAGCCGCCCTTCTGGGGGACGACCTGGAAGTAGATCGCCGTGATGATGAAGTTGGTGAGGAACAGCAGCATGAAGCTGATGACCACGCTCTGGTTCACCGCGTCGCCGACGCCCTTCGGGCCGCCCTTGGCGTTGAGGCCCTTGTAGGCGGCGACCAGCGCGGCGATGAGCCCGAAGATCGCTGCTTTGATCTCCCCCACGTACAGGTCCGGTAGCTGGGCCAGGGCGGTGAAGGAGGCCAGGTAGGCGCCGGGGGTGCCGCCCTGCAGGATCACGTTGAAGAAGTAGCCGCCCATGACGCCGACGACGGCGACCATGCCGTTGAGGAACACCGCGACCAGCATGCAGGCGAGCACGCGGGGAACGACGAGACGGGCCAGCGGCGAGACGCCGAGGACCTCCATCGCGTCGATCTCCTCGCGGATCTTGCGGGAGCCGAGGTCGGCGCAGATCGCCGACCCGCCGGCACCGGCGATGAGCAGCGCGGTCACGATCGGGCTGGCCTCGCGCACGACGCCCAGCACGGCCACGGCGCCCGTGAAGCTCTGCGCGCCGATCTGCTTGGTGAGGTTGCCGATCTGGAGCGCCAGCACGGCGCCGAACGGGATCGAGACCAGCGCGGTCGGGAAGATCGTCACGCTGGCGATGAACCACGCCTGCTGGACGAACTCGGCGAACTGGAACGGCCGCTTGAACAGCCCTCTCAGGACGTCGAGCGAGAGGGCGAAGAAGTCGCCGGCGCCCCGGACGGGGGCAAGGGGGCTGACGGCCATCAGCCGTCGCCGCGCCCAGTGGCGGGCCGCTTGACCGGAGCCTTCCGGGCCGCTGCCTTCTTGGCCGGGACCACGCGCACGCCGCCGGTGCCGTTGCCGGCGCTGACGGACGCGTGCGCCGAGGACGCGCCGTTGCCGAACGCGAGGTCGAGCCCGGGGAACGACCCGGGCGGCGGCTCCACGCCGTGTTCGTTCAGCCAGGAGCCGGGCGGGCGCTGGGTGAGCCGGGCCTTGCCGCTGCTGGTGGGCAGCTGGATCGGGATGGGGGGCAGGGCGCCGAGCTCGGTGCCCTTCTCGGCCTCGAGCTCGCCGGCGTCCTTCTCCTCGGCCATGCCGATCGGCCCCTCGCGCTGTGCGTTGAGGAACTGCCGCACGACCGGCTCGTTGGAGCTCAGGAGCATCTCGCGGGGGCCGAACATCGCCAGGTGGCGGCGGTAGAGCAGCCCGATGTTGTCCGGCACCGTGCGGGCGGTGTTGATGTCGTGCGTGACGATCAGGAAGGTCGCCTGGATCTGCGCGTTCAGGTCGACGATCAGCTGGTTCAGGTAGGCGGTGCGGACCGGGTCCAGGCCCGAGTCGGGCTCGTCGAACAGCAGGATCTCAGGGTCCAGCACCAGGGCCCGGGCCAGGCCGGCGCGCTTGCGCATGCCGCCGGAGATCTCGCCGGGGAGCTTGCGCTCGGACCCGGACAGGCCGGTGATCTCCATCTTGTCGAGGACGATGTCCTTGATCTCCTTCTCCGTCTTGCGGGTGTGCTCGCGCAACGGGAAGGCGATGTTGTCGTAGATGTTCTGGGAACCGAACAGCGCGCCGTCCTGGAACAGCACCCCGAACAGCTTGCGGACCTCGTAGAGGTCCTTCTCGCGGACCTTGGTGATGTCCTTGCCGTCGATGATGATCGAGCCGTTCTCGGGCTTGAGCAGACCGATGAGCGTCTTGAGGAACACCGACTTGCCGGTGCCGGAGGGGCCGAGGAGGACCGAGATCTCGCCGGCCGGGAGGGTGAGGCTGACGTCCTCCCAGATCGTCTGCCGGCCGAACCTCTTCGTGAGGTGCTCGACCTTGATCTCCACGCCCACGCCGGGACCCCTCTTCGTTCGTGCCTGCTGCGACCGTGTCCCCGGACCGCCTCCGGCGTGTGGCCGACTCAAACCTTCGCTGTGACCGTACTCACAGGAGGCACGTGAAGGATACGGGGGTGGAACCCGACTTGGTTGACTCGCCGGTAACAAACCCGCCACACGGGCTGTGAGGATGGTCACCTAGACCGTACGTGACGTCCGGGACACCTGCCTCCGGGCCGGTCCGCGGGGCCGGCGCACCGTCGTACGGCGGACGGCGGACGGCGGACGGCGGACGGCAGACGGCGGACGGCGTACGGCGGACGTCGGACCGCGGACGTCCTCGGAACTGCTCCGACTGTCCAGCGCGGGCGTGATGACGCAAGCAGGAGCGGGAGGAGGACAAACGCCGACGGGGCGGTCCTCCAGCTGGAGGACCGCCCCGTCGGGCCGTGCGGAGACGAACTACTTGACGGTGACCGTGGCGCCAGCGCCCTCGAGGGCCGCCTTCGCCTTCTCGGCGTTCTCCTTGTTCGTCTTCTCCAGGACCGGCTTCGGCGCGCCGTCGACGAGGTCCTTGGCCTCCTTGAGACCGAGGTTCGTGAGCGTGCGCACCTCCTTGATGACCTGGATCTTCTTGTCGCCAGCGCTCTCGAGGACGACGTCGAACTCGTCCTGCTCGGCCGACTCCTCGCCGCCAGCGCCGCCACCGGCAGCCGGGGCGGCCGCGACGGCGACCGGGGCGGCGGCGGTGACGCCGAACGTGTCCTCGAACTGCTTCACGAACTCAGAGAGCTCGATCAGCGTCATCTCCTTGAACTGCTCGAGCAGCTCGTCGGTGCTGAGCTTCGCCATGATGGCTCCTTCAGGTTGTTGCCGGTGTCCGGCTGAACGGGGTGGTGGGTCGGCCGGAGCCGGTTACTCGGACGCGCTTGCCTCGGCCGCGGGGGCCTCGGTGGTCTCCTCAGCCGCAGGGGCCTCGGTGGTCTCCTCGGCGGCGGCGGGCGCCTCCTCCGAGGTGGCCTCCTCCGCGGCGGGGACCGGCGTACCGGCCCCACCCGCGAGGATGCTGGGGTCCTGCTGCGCCTTGGCCTCGAGAGCACCGACCGCGCGAGCGGCCTGCGCCAGCGGGGCGGCGAACAGGTAGACGGCCTGCGTGAGCGAGGCCTTCATCGCGCCCGCCATCTTGGCGAGCAGCACCTCGCGGCTCTCAAGGTCGGCGAGCTTCTTGATCTCGGCGGCCGTGAGCGCCTTGCCGTCCATGACGCCGCCCTTGACCACGAGGGCCGGGTTGGTCTTGGCGAAGTCACGCAGGCTCTTGGCGGCGGCGACCGGGTCGCCGCTGACGAACGCGACGGCGGTCGGGCCGGCGAGCAGCTCGTCGAGCCCGGACAGGCCCGCGTTGCTCGCAGCGATCTTGGTGAGCGTGTTCTTCACGACGGAGTACGTCGTGTCCGCGCCGAGAGCGACGCGGAGCTCGCTGATCTGCTTGACCGTGAGGCCGCGGTACTCGGTGAGGAGTGCCGCCGTAGAGCTGGTGAAGCTCTCGGTCAGCTTGGCCACGGCAGTGCCCTTGTCAGGGCGGACGGTGGCCCGCTTGTGCTCGACCGCTGTGACAGTTGCAGTCTCAGTCACGTCGGGGTCTCCCTTCTGGTCTGCCGCCAGTCGGGTCCCACAACGGAGAACGCCCCGGCGCAGAGGCGCACGGGGCGTCAGTGGTCCCGAGCCACGGGGGCTCGGGGCTGAACGTCGTACACACCTACGCGGGTCGCCCGCCTGAGCGGGACCTTCTGCTCGGCCCCGAGGGGTCGAGCGACCAGCGGTCTTGGGCTGTGGAACAGGTTAGCAGCCGCCCGGCCCGGCTCCGGGGAGTCGGGCCGGGCGGCCAGGGTCCTACTTCTCGGCGGACTGGTCCGCGGAGTCGTCGAGCAGGTTGCGGGTCTTGTTGGCGTCGACCTGGATGCCGGGGCCCATCGTCGTCGAGAAGACGATCTTCTTGAGGTACTTGCCCTTGGCCGTCGCCGGCTTCGCGCGGCTGACCTCGTCGAGGGCGGCGGCGTAGTTCTCCACCAGCTTGGTCTCGTCGAAGGACGCCTTGCCGATCACCAGGTGCAGGTTGGCCTGCTTGTCGACGCGGAAGTTGACCTTGCCGCCCTTGATGTCGTTGATCGCCTTCGTGACGTCGGCGGTGACGGTGCCGGTCTTCGGGTTCGGCATCAGGCCACGCGGGCCGAGGACACGGGCGATCTTGCCGACCTTGCCCATCATGTCCGGGGTCGCGACCGCGGCGTCGAAGTCGAGGTAGCCCTTGGCGACCCGGTCGATCAGCTCGTCGCCACCGACCTCGTCGGCACCGGCGGCGGTGGCCTCGGCGGCCTTGTCGCCCTGCGCGAACACGATGACGCGGGCGGTCTTGCCGGTGCCGTGCGGCAGGTTGACGGTGCCGCGGACCATCTGGTCGGCCTTGCGGGGGTCGACCCCGAGGACCATGGCGACCTCGACGGTGGCGTCGTACTTGGTGGTGCTGGTCTCACGGGCGAGACGGGCGGCCTCGAGCGGCGTGTAGATCCGGTCGCCGTCGATCTTCTCGGCGGCGGCGTTGTAGGCCTTGCTGCGCTTCATGGTGTGCCTTCCTGCCTGCTGCGGCAGTCGTGGTGCTGACGGGACCCGGGCTGTCCGGGGC
>JAOPVD010000321.1 GCA_025966295.1 Frankiales bacterium
CAGGCCCGCAGCGGGCTGATGTCGGTGACCGGCACGACCGCGCCGACCAAGGTGGGCGTGGCGGTCGCCGACGTGGTGACCGGGCTCTACGCCGCGGTGGGGGCGCTCGCCGGCCTGGTCGCCCGCACGCCGCTGAAGGTCGAGGTCGGGCTGCTCGAGGCGGCGGTGTCGATGCTCGTCAACCAGGCCAGCAACGCGCTGGTCGGGGGCGTGGTGCCCGGCCCGGCCGGCAACGCCCACCCCAACATCGTCCCGTACGGCCCGCTCGCCTGCGCCGACACCGCGCTCGTGCTCGGGGCCGGCAACGACGGCCAGTTCACGGCGCTCTGCGCCGCGCTCGAGGTCGCGCCGGCGCCGGACTGGGCCACCAACGCCGGCCGGGTCGCCGACCGGGACAAGGTGCTGTCGACCCTGGAGGACGTGCTGCGCACCCGGCCGGCCCGTGACTGGGTCGAGGTGCTGGGCCGGCACGGCATCCCGTGCGCGCCCGTGCAGGACCTTGGGCAGCTGGCCTCCGACCCGCAGCTGGTGGCCACCGGGCAGCTCCAGACCGTGCCGCACCCGGCGGGCGCCGTGACCGTGGTCGGGTCGCCGTTCCGGCTGGACGGCCGGCGGCCACGGGTGCACGCGGCGCCACCGCTGCTCGGGCAGCACACCTCAGAGGTCCTGGCAGCACTGGGACTGTCCGCCAGCCAGGTCGAGGAGGTCACCCATGCCGACCGGAGGTGAGGCACTCGTGATCGGGCTGCGCGAGTTGGGCGTCGAGGTGGCCTTCGGGCTGCCCGGGGTGCACAACCTCGCGGCCTGGAAGGGCTTCCCGGGCAGTGGGGTCCGGCTGGTCGGGGTCCGGCACGAGCAGACCGCCGGCTACGCCGCCGACGGCTACGCCCGGGCGACCGGACGGCTCGGCGTGGCCCTCACGACCACCGGTCCGGGGGCCTCCAACGTCGTCACCGCGGTCGGTGAGGCCTGGGCGTGCCACTCGCCGCTGCTCGTCATCGCCACCGACATCCCGACGACGGCCCGCCTGCCCGGGGTGTTCCGCGGGGTGCTGCACGAGACCACCGACCAGGCGTCGTTCTTCCGCCCGGTCACGAAGGCGCAGGTGCGGGTGGAGCGGGCCGAGGACCTGCACGACGTCGTGGTCCGGGCCGGGCGGCTGGCGATGCTGCACCCGCGGCGGCCGGTCTACGTGGAGATCCCCACCGACCTGCTCGCCGCCCAGGTGCCGAGGCCGACCCCCGAGACCCAGGTGCCGCCCACCCGCGGCTTCCTGTCCGACCGCGACCCGTTCCCGCGGCCGTTCGAACGGCCGCTGGTCTGGGCCGGTGGCGGTGCGACGGCCAGCGGCGCCGGCCCGCTCGTCGAGGACCTGTGCCGACGGCTGGGGGCACCGCTCCTCACGTCGTACGGCGGAAGGGGGCTGCTGCCGCCGGACCACCCGCACCTGGTGCCGCTGCCGCCGCACGCCCGTGAGGCGGGCGAGCTCTGGGACGCCGCCGACCTCGTCGTCGTCGTCGGCAGCGACCTCGACGGCATGAACACCCAGGGCTTCCGGCAGCCCCGACCGCCGTGGGTGGTCACGGTCGACCTGGCGCACCCGGTCAACCTCGAGGCCGACGTGCACGTGCCGCTGGACGCGGTCGCCGGGCTCACCGTGCTGCTCGAGAACCTGCCCGCCACCGACCGTCCGCCGTGGTTCACCCGGCCCGCCGGTCGCGAGCTGTACGCCGGTCCGGAGACGGCCTTCCTGGACGCGCTGGAGTCCGGCCTCACCGACGACGCCGTCGTCGTCGCCGACATGTGCATCCCGGGCTACTGGTACGGCGGCTTCGGGCGGGTGCCGCGACCGCGGGGGCTGGCCTACCCGGTGGGCTGGGGCACCCTGGGCTTCGGCTTCCCGGCCGGGCTCGGCGCCGCGCTGTCGGGCCGGCCAGCGGTGGCCCTCGTGGGGGACGGCGGCTTTCTTTTCGCCTGCGGCGACCTGGCGACCGCCGCCCAGGAGCAGATCCCGCTCACCACGGTGCTGGTCGACGACGGCGGCTACGGCATGCTGGCCTACGACTTCACCAAGGACGGCGCGCCGCCGCTGGGCTGCGACCTCCAGCCGCCGGACTTCGTCGCGCTGGCCGAGGCGTTCCGGGTCGAGGCTCGTGAGGTGACCGTGGCCGAGCTCGGAAGCGCTGTGGCCAAAGGCATCGCGAGCGGGCGGCCGTCGCTGCTGGTGCTGAAGGCGGCCTTCACCCCGCCGCCCAACACCAGCCCGCGGTGGTACCGCGCCGGGGGCCGCTAGGCGGTCAGCGCCAGCAGCGCCCGCGGCAGCTCGTCGAGCAGCTCCCGGGCCAGGAACCCGACCCGTCCGTGCGTGGCCACCAGCCGGTCACCGGCGCTGACGTGCAGGTACTGCCCCCAGCAGGCCGCCTGCTCCGGCTCGGCGCCGCGGGCCAGCAGCCCGCCGACCGCGCCGGCCAGCACGTCGCCGGAGCCGGAGGTGCCGAGCCCGACCGACCCGGCCTCGTCCCGCCACAGCCGACCGTCCGGGGCGGCCACCCAGCCGTGCGTGGCCACCGCGGCGGTGTACTTGTCCGCGGCGCGGAGGGCGAGCTCGTGGTCCTCGCCGTCGCCGGCGAGGGCGCGCAGCTCACCGGCGTTGGGGGTCAGCACCGACCGGGGCACCGGCCTGTCCAGGGCGGTCAGGGCCAGTGCGTCGATCACCGCCGGCCGCCCGTCGAGCCGGGGGAGCAACCCGGCCAGCACGGGCGCCGGGTCGAACAGCCCAGGCCCGACCACGACCGCGTCGACCCCGTCGAGGTCGCAGCTGCCGAGGTCGTCCCGGCCGACCACCATCGCCTCCGGCAGCGCCACCGCCAGCGCCACCGCGGTCTCCGGCACCGTGGCCACCTGCAGCCGACCGGCCCCGACCCGCAGCGCCGCCAGGCCGGCGAGCAGCACCGCCCCGGGGGTGCTGGCGGCGCCGCCGACGACGAGCACGGTGCCGCGGGCGTGCTTGTCCGCGCTGTCGTCCGGTACCGGCAGCGGCCAGCCGCGCAGCAGGTGCGGGGTGAGGACCGGCGCGTCAGCGCGGGCCATGCGGGCCCTCCGGCTCAGCGGTGACCGGCTGCTGCTGCTCTTCGAGGTGGCGCACGTCGTTGTACGTCTCGAGCCGCAGGCGGTCACCGTCGTACCGGTAGGTGGTGAACGAGGCATTGGCGACGTCGCCCTGCTTGTCGATCGCCATGATCTCCTGCTCGGTGAGCTGCTCCAGGACGTACCGCAGCAGGAGCACCACGACCTGGTGGGCCACCACCAGCACCCGCTCACCGGCGGCGTCGTGCCGCAGGTCCTGCACCGCCGACCGCACCCGCAGCAGCGCATCGCTCCACGACTCCCCGCCGGGGGGCCGGTGGTAGAACTTGCCGATCGCCTTGCGGCGCGCGGACTCCTGCGGCCACTGCGCCTCGATGCCCGTCCGCGTCAGCCCGTCCAGGACCCCGAACTCGCGCTCGCGCAGCCGCTCGTCGACCACGACCGGGATGTCGAGACCGGCTGCGGCCAGGGCGATCTCGGCCGTCTGCTGGGCGCGCAGGTAGGGCGACACCCACAGCACCGTCGGCCGCTCGTCCTCGGGCAGCTGCGCCAGCGCCCGGCCGAGCGCCTCGGACTGCCGCTTGCCCAGGTCGGACAGCGGTACGTCGACGTCCCGGCTGTCGAGCTCGATCCGCTCGAGCCGGGCGCTCTCGGCGTTGACGCGCGCGACGTTGCCGGCGCTCTCGCCGTGCCGGACCACGGACAGCCGCTCGGGCCAGGTGTGCTGCATGCCCTGGCCCTACCCAGCGGCTACAGGCGGAAAGCCGGATCGGCGGCGTGCGCGGTCACCGTCTCGCTGTCCATCTGGGCCTTCTGCAGCTTGCCGGCGTAGTCCCAGTTCATCGACTGCCAGCGGGTGAACTGGTCCAGCACCCACACGCCGCTCTGCCGCGAGCCGTTGCCGCTCTTGCCGTTGCCGCCGAACGGCAGGTGCGCCTCGGCGCCGGAGGTGGAGTTGTTCACCGACAGCATGCCGGCGCTCACCCGCGACCGGAACCGGAACGCCGTGGCCGGGTCGCTGGTGTAGATCGCGGACGACAGCCCGTAGCCGTGCCCGTTGGCGAGCTCGACGGCCTGCTCGAAGGTGGAGAAGCGCATCACCGGCACCAGCGGCCCGAAGGTCTCGTTCCGGTACAGGGCGTCCTCCTTGGTGACGCCGGTGACCACGGCCGGGTGGGCGTAGAGCCCGGCGTCCGGGTCACCGACGAAGCCGGCGCGCGGGTTGGCGGAGGTGATGCGGCCGGTGCCGGTGGAGCCGTGCACCTGGTGGTGCGGCTGCACCTCGCCGAGCCACTTCTCGAAACCGGCCAGGAAGCGCTCGGACAGCATCGGGCCGTACAGCACGTCCTGCGTCGGGTCGCCGAGCACCGCGGACTCGAGCCGGCTCAGGAGCTTGCCGAGGAAGGCGTCGTACACGTCGTCGTGCACGATCGCGACGCCGAGCGAGGTGCAGCGCTGCCCGGCGGTGCCGAAGCCGCTGAACAGGGCGCCCTCGGCGGCCAGGTCGAGGTCGGCGTCGGGCATCACGACCAGCGGGTTCTTGCCGCCGAGCTCCAGGCAGGGGTTCTGCAGGTGCCGGCCGCAGAGCGCGCCGATCTGGGCACCGACCTCGGAGGAACCGGTGAAGCCGACCTTCTGGACCAGCCCCTGGTCCAGCGCAGTGCTCAGCCCCTCGAAGGTGGTCGGACCGTCGGCGTGCACGGTGTTGAGCACGCCGGCCGGGACGCCGCCCGCCACGAACAGCTTGGTGAGCGCGTCGCCGAGGGCCGCGGAGTAGTCGGCGGGCTTCCAGACGACGGCGTTGCCGCACAGCAGCGCCGGGACGAGGTACCAGGACGGCACCGCCACCGGGAAGTTGCCGGCGGTGATGATGCCGGCCACCCCGACCGGCACCCGGAAGGTGAACAGCTGCTTGTCGCGCATCTCCGACGGCACCGTCTGGCCATACAGCCGGCGGCCCTCGCCGAGGAAGAAGTCGCAGGTGTCGACGATCTCCTGCACCTCGCCGAGCGCCTCCGCGCGCGGCTTCCCGACCTCCCGGACCACCAGGTCGGCCAGCGCCTCGGCGTTGGCTTCGACCAGCCGGCCGACCTGCGCGATGACGCGGCCCCGGACCGGCGCCGGGGTGTCGGCCCAGGCGGGCTGCGCGGCCGCGGCGGCCCGGAAGGCCTCGACCAGCTGGTCGGCGGAGGCCAGCGACACCTCGGCCACCACCTCGTCGACCCGGGCCGGGTTGGTGGACGTGACGGTGCCGGCGTCGCCCTGGACGGGGCGGCCGGCGATGAACGACGTGATCACTGCGAGGACTCCAGCTTGGTCAGGACGCGGTCGAGGGCGGCGACGCCGGCCTCGAGCTCGGCCTCGCTCACGGTGAGAGCGGGGCGGAAACGGATGCTGCGGGTGCCGCAGCCGAGCAGCAGGACCCTCTCGTCGTCGCGGAGCGCTGCCAGCGCGGCGTCGCGAGATCCCTTGCCCGGCAGGGAGAACGCAACCATCAGACCACGCCCGCGTACGTCGGTCACGCTCGCGTGCCGCTCCTGGAGGCCGGCCAGCAGCGTCAGCAGGTGCGCGCCCGCGACCACGGCCCGGGCGATGAGCCCGTCGGCCTCGATGACCTCGAGCACGCGGCGCGCCCGGACCATGTCCACCAGCGAGCCACCCCAGGTGGAGTTGATCCGGGAGCTGACCCGGAAGACGTTGTCGGTCACCTCGTCGACCCGGCCGCCGGCCATGACCCCGCACACCTGGGTCTTCTTGCCAAAGGCCACCACGTCGGGCTGGACGCCGAGCTGCTGGTAGGCCCAGGCGGTGCCGGTCAGGCCGCAGCCGGTCTGCACCTCGTCGAGGACGAGCAGCGCGTCGTGCTCGTGGCAGAGGGCCTGCATGGCCTGCAGGAACTGCGGCCGGAAGTGATGGTCGCCGCCCTCGCCCTGGATCGGCTCCATGACGAAGCAGGCGATGTCGTGCGGGTACTGCTCGAAGGCCGCCCGGGCGGCGGCGAGCGCCTCCGCCTCGCGGACGGTGACGTCGACGCCGGGAGCCAGGTAGGGCGACGGGATCCGCGGCCAGGCGAAGTGCGGGAAGCGCTCGACCTTCACCGGGTCGGTGTTGGTCAGGGACAGCGTGTAGCCACTGCGGCCGTGGAAGGCCTCCCGCAGGTGCAGCACCTTGGTGCCGAGCGCCCGGTCGAGCCCGTGTGCCTGGTTCCAGCGCGACTTCCAGTCGAAGGCGACTTTCAGGGCGTTCTCGACGGCCAGCGCGCCGCCCTCGACGAAGAACAGGTGCGGCAGCGCCGGGTCGCCCAGCACCCGCGCGAACGTCTCGACGAACCGGGCCATGGCGACGGTGTAGACGTCGGAGTTGCTCGGCTTGTTGCGGGCGGCCTCGAGCAGGTCGGCGGTGAAGGCGGGGTCGTCGACCAGGGCCGGGTGGTTCATGCCCAGCGCGCTGGAGGCGAAGAACGTGAACAGGTCCAGGTACGCCGTGCCGTCGCGGGCGTCGACCAGCGTCGAGCCGCGGGAGGCGGTGAGGTCGAGGACCAGCTCGAAGCCGTCCACGAGCAGGTGCCTGCCGAGGCTGCCGTGCACGTCGGCAGGTGCCAGGGTTGCCGGAGCGAAGACCGTCATCGACCCAGGTTAGACGGCGTTCTTCCGGTACGCGAGCACTCAGGCAGGCGATATTCCTGCCGCGGTCGTCCGGTCATAGGGTCGCAGGCGTGACCACCACGCTCTACCGCCGCGGCCGGGTGCGCAGCCCCGCCGACCCGTTCGCGACCGCCCTGATGACCGACGACGACACCGTCGTGTGGGTAGGCCAGGAGGGCGCCGCGGACGCGCTCACGGCGGACGTGACGGTCGACCTCGAGGACACCTGGCTGGCGCCGGCGTTCGTCGACGCCCACGTGCACGCGACCTCCACCGGGTTGGCGCTGACCGGCCTGGACCTCACCTCCGCCACCTCCCTCGCGCAGGCGCTGCGCCGGGTCGAGAGCCACTGCCGGGCCGCCCGTGGGGGAGTCGTCCTCGGCACCGGGTGGGACGAGACCGGATGGCCCGAGGGCCGGCCGCCGACCGCCGCGGAGCTCGACCGCGCGTCGTACGGCGGCGTCGTCTACCTGGCCCGCACCGACGTGCACTCGGCGGTGGCGAGCAGCGCGCTGCTGGCCGCCTGCCCGGAGGCCAGGGCGCTGCCCGGCTTCGGGCCCGACGGCCTGGTGCGGCAGGAGGCCCACCACGTCGTCCGCGCGGCCGCCCTCGCCTCCGTGACGCCGGCCCAGCGGCGGGCCGCCCAGCGGGCCGCCCTCGACCGGGCCGCGGCGCTGGGCATCGCGTGCGTGCACGAGTGCGCCGGCCCGGACATCAGCGGTGAGGACGACTTCACCGCGCTGCTGGCGCTCGAGCACGGTGTCACCCGCATCGGCTACTGGGGCGAGCTGGGCGCCGTCGACAAGGCCCGTCAGCTGGGGGCCGCCGGGGCGGCGGGGGACCTGTTCGTCGACGGCGCCCTGGGCAGCCGGACCGCCTGCCTGTCCGGCGACTACCTCGACGCACCCGGCCAGGGGCACGCGTACCTGGACGCCGCCCGGGTCGCCGCCCACGTGGCGGCCTGCACCGGCGCGGGGCTGCAGGCCGGCTTCCACGCGATCGGCGACGCCGCGCTGCAGGCCGTCGTCGACGGCTTCGACGCGGCGGCGGCCCAGGTCGGCCCGGACGCGGTGCGGGCGGCGCGGCACCGCGTCGAGCACGTCGAGATGGTCACCCCGGCCCAGGTGGAGGTGCTCGCCCGGCTCGGCGTGGTCGCCAGCGTCCAGCCCGCCTTCGACGCGCGCTGGGGCGGCGAGGCCGGCATGTACGTGCAGCGGCTCGGCCGCGACCGGGCGCTCGCGATGAACCCGTTCGCCGCCCTCGCCGGCGCCGGCGTGGCGCTGGCGCTGGGCTCGGACAGCCCCGTCACACCGCTGGACCCGTGGGGCACGCTGCGGGCAGCCGTCCGGCACCGGACGCCGGGCAGCGGGCTGTCGGCCCGCGCCGCCTTCTCGGCGCACACCCGCGGAGGCTGGCGGGCCGCCCGCCGTGACGGCGAGGGCGAGCTGATGCCGGGTGCACCGGCGACGTTCGCGGTCTGGGAGGTGGAGGGCGAGCTGGTCGTGCAGACCCCCGACCAGCGGGTCGCCGGCTGGTCGACCGACCCGCGGGCCGGGGTGTCCGGCCTGCCGGACCTCGACGGTGCCGACCCGCGCTGTCGGCGCACCGTGGTGGCCGGTCGCAGCATCTGGGAAGCCTGAGGCGGGCACACTGCGTGACCTGCCGGACCGGCTGCGATTTCACCCCCCGGCACGTGTTGACACCCTCTCGTCACCGCTCGGTAGGGTCCCGCCCGCAAGGCAAGGACAGCCCGTCACACCCGGCCGTCCCGAGGCCTCGCTGCGGTAGCCGGCCCCCGGAACTGTCCAACCGCAGCCAGGTCTGGGGCGCCGGAGATCCTGGGGGACGGTGGCGGGTCTTTGGGGGTTCGACCCGGGCTCAGGCCCGGCGGTCCAGTAGACAACGGCACGCAGACGGCACCCAGCCGCCGCCGGGTCGGTCCGAAGGGGCGCCGGGCCTTCGCTCTGCCCGGGAGGCCGGCCGCGCCGCGCGCTCCTAGGATCAGCGGGTGCAGCGACCCCGACCCCGTGGACTGCCGCGGCTGCTGGTGGCCCTGGCCTCCGGGCTGCTGCTCGACCTCGCCTTCCCGCCGCACGACCGGTGGTGGCTCGCGCCCGTGGCGGTGGCGCTGCTCACCGCCACCACCCGGGGCCAGAGCGCCCGGCGCGGCGCGCTGCTGGGGCTGCTGCACGGGCTCGGGCTGTTCGTCCCGCTGCTGGTCTGGACCGGCACCATCGCCGGCCCGGTGGCCTGGCTGGCGTTGGCCCTGCTGCAGGCCGCCTTCCTCGCCCTGCTGGGCGCCGCGCTGGCCGTCGTCACCCGGCTGCCCGGCTGGCCGGTCTGGGCGGCCGCGCTCTGGGTGGGGGAGGAGGCGCTGCGCGACCGGCTGCCGTTCGGCGGCTTCCCGTGGGGCCGGCTGGCGTTCAGCCAGGGCCACAGCCCGTTCACGCCGCTGGCGGCACTCGGGGGCGCGCCGCTGGTGAGCTTCGCGGTCGCCGCCGTGGGCGTCCTGCTCGTCACCCGTCCCCGGCCCGCGGTCCTGCTCGGCCCGCTGCTGCTCGTGACGGCGCTGCTCGTCCCGGTACCCACCGACGGGCCGACCGCGCGGGTCGCGGTGGTGCAGGGCAACGTGCCGCGCCTCGGCCTGCCCAGGGCCGACCAGCAGAGCGCCGTGCTGCGCAACCACGTCGAGGCCACCCGCCAGCTCGCCGCCGACGTCCGGAGCGGCCGGGCGCCGCGGCCCGACCTGGTGATCTGGCCGGAGAACGCCTCCGACCTCGACCCCTACACCGACACCGGCGCCCGCGTGGCCATCGACGGCGCGGTGCGTGACATCGGCGTACCGGTGCTGGTGGGCGCCGTGACCGACGGGCCGGGCCGCTTCGTCAGCAACCGCGGGATCGTCTGGGACCCGGTGACCGGCGCCGGCGCGTCCTACGTCAAGCGGCACCCGGTCCCGTTCGGGGAGTACATGCCGCTGCGGGCGCTGGCCCGCAGGCTCACCGCCAAGGTGGACCTGGTCCCGCGCGACTTCGCGCGGGGAACGACCGCCGGGGTGCTGGACGTCGGAAGGGTGAGGCTCGGCGACGTGATCTGCTTCGAGGTCGCCTACGACGGGGTGGTGCGCGACGTGGTGACGGGAGGCGGCAGGCTGTTGGTCGTGCAGACCAACAACGCCACCTTCGGGCGCAGCGGGGAGACCAGCCAACAGCTCGCGATGGGACGGCTACGGGCGGTGGAGCACGGCCGCGCGGTCGTGGTCGCCGCCACCAGCGGCGTCTCCGCGGTGATCCGGCCGGACGGCACCCTGGCGCACCGCTCGCAGGTGTTCACCCGGGACGTGACCGTCCAGGAGGTGGCGCTGCGCGACGGGCGGACGCTGGCCACCCGCCTCGGTGCCTGGCCCGAGCTGGTGCTGGCGCTGCTCGGCCTCGGCGCGCTGCTCGTGGCGGTACGGCGATGAGCCTCGGCTCGGTCCTCGTCATCGTTCCGACGTACAACGAGAGCGAGAACCTCGACGTCATCGCGGCGCGCCTGCATGCGGCCGTGCCGGAGGCGCACCTGCTCGTCGTCGACGACAACAGCCCGGACGGCACCGGCAAGCTGGCCGACGAGCTGGCCGAGCGGGAGGACTGGGCGCACGTCCTGCACCGCAGCGGCAAGCAGGGCCTCGGCGCGGCCTACGTGGCCGGCTTCCGCTGGGCCAAGGACCACGGCTACGACGTCGTCGTGGAGATGGACGCCGACGGCTCGCACGCGCCCGAGCAGCTGCCGCGGCTGCTCGCGGCGCTCGAGCACGCCGACCTGGTGCTGGGCAGCCGCTGGGTCGACGGCGGGCAGGTCGTCAACTGGCCGCGGATGCGCGAGGTGCTGAGCCGCGGCGGCAACGCCTACACCCGGCTGGCGCTGGGCCTGCCGCTACGTGACGCCACCGGCGGCTACCGGGCGTACCGGCGCGACGTCCTGGACCTGCTCCTGCAGACTGACGTGGCGTCGCAGGGGTACTGCTTCCAGGTCGACCTGGCCTGGCAGGTCTGGCAGGCCGGTTACCGCGTCGTCGAGGTGCCGATCACGTTCGTCGAGCGCGAGCGTGGGGAGTCCAAGATGAGCCGGGCCATCGTCGTCGAGGCGCTGTGGCGCGTGACGGTGTGGGGCCTCCAGAGCCGCCGGTCGCGGCGGCGCGTGCCGACCCGGAGGTAGCGCCGTGCCGCTCCTGCTGCTCCTGCTGTTCATCGTCGTCCCGGCGATCGAGATCTACGTGCTCATCCAGGTGGGCCAGGTCATCGGCGTGCTGCCGACGATCGCCCTGCTGCTGGTCGACGCGGTCCTGGGCACCTGGCTGTTCAAGCGGGAGGGACGCAAGGCCTGGCGGGCGCTCAACGAGGCCGTCGCCGCCCATCGGGTGCCGGCCAAGGAGGTGGCGGACGGCGCGCTGGTGGTGCTGGGCGGGGCGTTCCTGCTGACCCCCGGCTTCGTCACCGACGTGGTCGGGGTGCTCTGCCTGCTCCCGCCGACCCGGGCCCTGCTGCGCCGGGCCCTGACCAAGGTGGTGGCGGTCCGGATGCTCGGCCCGGCGGGCCTGGTGCCCGGCCCCCGGATGCGGGGGAGGAGCCGTCGTACCCGGGTCATCGAGGGCGAGATCGTGGACGACGACCGCTGAGAACGCCGATGGCCGCGCCCCTGAGGGGCGCGGCCATCGAGATGATCGGGGGTTAGGCGCTCTGCTTGCGCGCCTTCGCAGCCTCGGCCTTGAGCTGGGCCTTCACCTGGCCCTGGTGCTCGTGGAGCACCGCGAGGCGCTCGGCGAGCACCTCCTCGAGCTCGGCGATGCTGCGCCGCTCCAGCAGCATGTCCCAGTGCGTGCGGACCGGCTTCACGGCCTTGGCCTCCGGCTCCTCGGCGTCGCGGCGCACCGCCGGCGCGCCGCAGACCTTGCACTCCCAGTTGTAGGGGATGTCGGCCTCAGCGGCGAACGGGACGGCCGTCTCGTGCCCGTGCGGGCAGGCGTAGGACGTCAGGGAGCGCGGCGCGAACTCGGTGTGCCGGTCGCTCTCGTAGCTCACCGAACCGAGGCGGCTGCCTCGCAGTACGCGGTCACTCATGGGGGGCCTCCGAAACCACTGGTGTCGTGATGTCCAACGATCAGACGCCTGAGAGGATTCCCGCGGTTCCCTTTCCGACACCGGCAATGCCCTGGAGGTCCTGTGCTCAGCCGTCTGCTCGACCCGCGAGGACTCGCTGCGGGACGCACTGCCCTGGGCGTCTGCATGCTGGCCCGGCCCGCTGCGCTCGCCGCGCTGATGGGGGTCGACCGCCAGACCTCGGACCGGGTGGGCTGGGTGGTCCAGATGCTGGGTGCCCGTGAGGTGGCGCTCGGCGTCGGCGCGCTGACGTCCCGCCAGGAGCCCCGCCGCTGGCTCGCCGCCGGGCTGCTCAGCGACGCGGTGGACGCCGTCGCGGTCGCCGCAGCCGTCGGGCGCGGCCAGGTCCGGGTCCCCTCCGGGGCGGCGCTGGTCGCGATCGCGGCGGTCGCAGCCG
>JAOPVD010000347.1 GCA_025966295.1 Frankiales bacterium
CCCGCGGCGACCGGCGGGTGCACGGGTCGGCCTGGCGGGCCGGTGAGCGGGACGGCAAGGTGGCCCGACTCGGCGAGCCCGAGCTGCGCGACCGGCGGGCCCTGGGCTGACCCAGCGCCGTTGCCCGGAGCGCTGACCGGGCGCGCACCGGCGTGCGAACGGGCACAATGGGGCACACTGCCCGCCCCCCTTACCCGAGGTGTCCGTGCTCCCGTCCCTGCGCCACGACTCCGGCCTTGCCAAGCTCGCGGTCGTGCTCGGCGTCACCGGGGCGCTGCTCGTCGGCGGCACCGGGGCGCTGCTGCTGGCCGGCGACGGCAGCCCGCTGGCCGCCGCCATCGGGGGTCCCAGCCCGTCACCGGCGCCCACCGTCGGGGTGCAGTTCGCGGGTGCCCGCGGCAGCACGGTCCCGTGGTCCACGCCGCTGCGCGTCACCGTGGTCGACGGCACGCTGGCGTCGGTCATCGCCCGCGGCCCGGGTGGGGTGGAGCTGGCCGGGACGATGACGCCGACCGGCTGGGCCTCGACGTCGACGCTGATCCCCGGCCGGGACTACACCGTCCGCCTCGAGGTCGTCGACGCCAACGGGGAGAGCAGCACGCAGGAGCGCACCTACCGCGCCTCCACCGCGACCGTGCTGCACGCCGCGATCGACCAGCCCGGTGCCGTCGTCGGCATCGCCCAGCCGGTCATCGTGCGCTTCGACCAGAAGGTCCGCGGCCACGCCGCCCGCGCGGCCGTCCTGCAGCGGCTGCAGGTCAGCACCACGCCCGCCGTCGAGGGGGCCTGGCGCTGGTACAACAGCTTCGAGGTGCACTACCGGGCCAAGCACTACTGGCAGCCCGGCACCACGGTCAGCGTGCGGGCGAACCTGGGCCTGCTGCGCGTCCCGGGCACGGACGTGTGGGGCAGCACCGCGATCCAGAGCGGCCGCTTCACGGTCGGCTCGGCGATGGTCAGCGTCGCCGACATCGCCAAGCACACCCTCACCGTCACGAAGGACGGCAAGGTCCTACGGGTGCTGAAGATGTCGGCCGGCAGCGCCAAGTACCCGACCAAGGGCGGCGTGCACATCGTGCTGCGCAAGGAGCGGGTGCACATGTTCGACTCCGCGACCGTCGGCATCCCGAGGTCCAGCCCGGAGGGCTACTACAAGGCCCTGCCCTGGAGCGTGCGGATCTCCAACGGCGGTGCCTTCGTGCACGCCCAGCCGGGCAGCGTCCGCTCGCAGGGCTTGCGCAACGTCAGCCACGGCTGCATCAACCTCAGCACCCGGGACGCGGAGTGGTTCTTCGGCCTGGCGAAGCGGGGCGACGTCGTCGACGTCGTCAACGCCGTCGTGCCGCCGACCCGCTGGGACGCCGGGATGGCGGACTGGAACTACTCCTGGGCGCAGTGGGCGACCGGCAACCTGGACGAGTAGCGGCTAGGCGCCCTTGACCGCGTAGATGCCGCGCAGGGTGCCGACCAGGACCAGGCCGCCGGACAGCGCCGGGGTCGCGAACCGGCTCGTCGGTCCGACCCGGAAGGCCTGCCGGACCGCGCCGTTGCTCTCGGCCAGCGCGTAGAGCACGCCGGCGCCGGGGTCCAGGGTCCACACCACGCCCCCGCCGACGACCGGGCTGCCGACCACCTTCCGGCCGGCCTTCCAGCCGAAGGCCACCCGGTTGCCGGACACCGTGATCTTCCGGACCCCGTCGGTGCACGGCAGGTAGGCGGACGCGCCGTGCACCGCGGTGCCGCCGAACTGCTGGGCGCACGCCCCCCGCACGGTCGCGAGCGGGTGCCCGACGCCGCCGAGGTTCATCTTGTCCAGCAGGTAGCCGGTCGCGGTCTTGCCCTGGATCCAGATCCGGTTGCCGATCAGGGTGGCGCCCGAGCTGCCGAGGTCGGCGTCCAGCCGGTTGCCCAGTGCCCAGTCCGCCGGGGCGAAGAAGGAGTACCGCCGGGAGGCCTGCACCGGGCTGATGCGGTGCACCGCGTTGCCGCCGTCCCAGGCCCCGGAGGTCGCCCGGCCGTTGCCGGTGACGACGTACACGGAGGTGTCGGGCCCGACGGTCGGCCCCGACGGCTGCCACATGCCGGCCTCCCCCCTGGTCCCGGTCCGGTACGTCGTCACCCGTCCGGCGCCGAGCGGGACGGACACGACGTAGCCGTGGAAGGCGCCGCAGTCGCCGTAGTGACCGCCGTAGGTGACGAGGACCCGGCCGCGGGTCACGGTGAGGGCGCCGCGCTGGTTCTCCACCGTCGGGTCCTGGCCCCTCGGGTCCACGCTCCGGCGGTAGGTCACCTTCCCGTTGAGCGGGTCGACGCCGGTGAGGAAGTGCCGGACCCGGCCGCCGTAGACGGTGGTGACGACCGCGTAGACCCGCTTGCTGCCCGGGTCGTAGACCGGGGTGCCGGTGATGCCGAGCGGATCGACGTTGCCGCAGGGCAGCTGCGCCCTCCGGACCGGCGGCAGGTCCCGGTGCCGCCACAGCAGCCGGCCCTGCCGGCTGAAGCCGAACAGCGAGTTCCGCTCGGTGGCGACGACCACCACCCCGCGGGCCACCAGCGGGCTGGCGTAGACCGGCGCGTCCAGGGTGGCCGACCAGGCCTTGCTGAGCCGGCCGACCGGCGGCGTCGTCGGGCTGTAGCCGCTGTGGGCGAGGTCGCGGTGGTAGCGGTGCCACTCGGTCTGCACGGGCGTCGCGGCGAGCTGCGCCGGTGCCGGCGCGGGCAGTCCGACCAGCAGCGCGGCGGCCGACAGCAAGGCTGCGGAGCGCCTCATCGGCCGACCGTACGTCCGCGCCCGCACCCCTGGGTACTGCCCGACCGGCCAGAGCGAGGTGCATCACACCGGGCTGACAGGCCACCTACGCTGGCGTAACCTACGGATACGTAACCTTCGGATACGTAAGGAGGACCCGGTGAGTCTGCTCGACAGCCTCGTCCGGCGCGGGACCGCCCTCACGACCCCGTTCCTGCCCGACGACTACCTCGCCCTGGTGAACCCGCTCTGGGTCACGGGCGAGCTGCGCGCCCGCGTCGACGCGGTGCTGCCCGAGGCCGCCGGCGCGGCCACCCTCGTGCTCCGCCCCGGCCGGGGCTGGACCGGGCACGCGCCCGGCCAGTACGTCGGCGTCGGGGTCGACATCGACGGTGTCCGGCACTGGCGCACCTACTCACTCACCTCGCCCGGCCGGGTCACCATCACCGTCAAGGGCCTCGGTCTGGTCTCCGAGCACCTGGTACGGCGCACCCCGGTGGGCTCGGTGCTGCGGCTGCGCCCGGCCGAGGGCGACTTCGTCTACCCGGCCACCCCGACGCGGCCGGCACTGTTCCTCACCGCCGGCTCCGGCATCACGCCGGCGATGGGCATGCTGCGCGGCCTGGTGGCCCGCGGCCCGCTGCCCGACATCGCGCACCTGCACTCGGCGCTGACCCGGGACGAGGTCATCTTCGGCCCCGAGCTGCGGCGCCTCGACCTGACCTACGACGGCTACCGGCTGCTGGAGCGGCACACCGAGGCGCACGGCCTGCTGCAGCTGTCCGAGCTCGACGAGCTGGTGCCCGACTGGCGCGACCGCGAGACCTGGGTGTGCGGGCCGGCCGGCCTGCTCGACGCGGTCGAGGCGCACTGGGCCACAGCCGGGCTGTCCCACCTGCTGCACGTGGAGCGGTTCGCGCCCGTCGTGGTCGGCGGCGGCTCGGAGGGCGAGGTCAGCTACACCCGGTCCGGCACCACCACCGCCACCACCCGCACCCTGCTCGATGCCGGCGAGGCCGCCGGGGTGCTCATGCCCAGCGGCTGCCGGATGGGCATCTGCTTCGGCTGCGTCGTACCGCTGCTGTCGGGCCAGGTGCGGGACACCCGCACCGGTGCCGTGCACGGCGAGCCCGGCGACCTCGTCCAGACCTGCATCTCCACGCCCGCGGGCGACTGCTCGCTCGACGTCTAGGAGTCCACCCATGTCGTTCCCCGCCCACCTCACCGACGCCGACATCGAGGCCATCGGCCGCGAGCTCGACGCCATCCGCGACGACGTGATCGCCGACCGCGGCGCGTCCGACGCCGCCTACATCCGCAAGGTCGTGAAGGTCCACCGCCAGCTCGAGACCGCGGCCCGCGGCACCCTGCTGCTCTCGCTGTTCCCGCCCGCGTGGCTGGCCGGCACCGCGATGCTCTCCACCGCCAAGGTGCTGGAGAACATGGAGCTCGGCCACAACATCCTGCACGGACAGTGGGACTGGATGCGTGACCCCGAGATCCACTCCACCACCTGGGACTGGGACAACGTGACGCCCGCCGAGGACTGGAAGCACAGCCACAACTACCTGCACCACACCTTCACCAACATCATCGGCAAGGACCGCGACCTGGGGTACTCGGTGCTGCGCCTGTCCGAGGACCAGAAGTGGCGGCCGCACCACCTGGTGCAGATGCCGATCAACGTCGGCCTGATGCTGCTGTTCGAGTACGGCATCGCGTTCTACGACATCGAGCTCGAGAAGGTCCTGACCAAGCAGCTGTCGGTCAAGGACGCCGCCGGGCGGCTGGGCAAGCTCTGGAAGAAGGTCCGGCCGCAGCTGGTCAAGGACTACGTCGTGTGGCCGCTGCTGTCCGGCCCGTCCGCCCTGACCACCCTGACCGCGAACCTGACGGCCAACGTCGCGCGCAACGTGTGGACGCACACCATCATCTTCTGCGGCCACTTCCCGGACGGCGTCGCGCAGTTCTCCGAGGCCGAGACCGCCGACGAGACCCGTGGCGGCTGGTATGTCCGGCAGCTGCTCGGCTCGGCCAACCTCGAGGGCAGCGAGCTGTTCCACGTCATGACCGGCCGCCTTTCATTCCAGATCGAGCACCACCTGTTCCCGGACCTGCCGAGCAACCGGTACGGCGAGATCGCGCCGCGGGTCCAGGAGCTCTGCGAGCGCTACGGGCTGCCGTACACGACCGGTCCGCTCACCAAGCAGTACGCCACCGTCTGGCGCCGGATCGCCAAGCTCTCGCTGCCGTCGACGGCGCCGACGGCGACGCCCGCACCGGCCCGGCGTACCGGCAGGCAGGCCGCCGCCTAGTCCGGCGGTGGCAGGGGCGCGATGGGCCGGTCGACCCGCAGGTAGACGCCGATGAAGCGCAGCACCAGCGTGATGGCCGGCGCCGCGAGCAGCAGCACGAACGCGGCGAAGACGTTGTCGTGCGTGAGCAGGTACGGCACCAGCAGCGTCCAAGGGGCGCCCAGCGCGCCGAGGGCGAAGGCGACGAGCACGCCCCACGAGCTGTTGTAGAACTCCACCCCCGAGGTGGCGACCTGCGCGATGAAGACCGCCTCGAGCACCACGACGAGCAGCAGGTGGCCGAAGACCCGGTCCAGTGCCTCGCTCATGGGCTGACGGTAGCCCCGACGCTAGGAGCGCTCGGGCACCGCCATCTCGCCCAGCAGCGACCAGTCGTGCTGCGGCACGACGGCGTTGATGACCTTCGGCGTCTCGGCCAGGTACGGCGGCAGCGTCTGCCGGGCCTGCTTGAAGTGCTCGGACTGGACGTGCGCACCGCCCGCGTCACCGTCGCGGAAGGCCTCGACCAGGACGTACACCGTCGGGTCCTCGATGTTGCGGGCCCAGTCGAACCACAGGCAGCCGGGCTCGCTGCGGGTCGCCTGGGTGAAGTCCGCGGCGATCTCCGGCCAGCGGTCGGCGTGCTCGGGGAGGACGCGGAAGACCGCGGTGATGAAGATCATCAGGGCTGGATGCCGATCGAGCTGTCCCGCTCGTAGACCTCGATCATCGGCACCACCGCGCCGTTGACGATGACGGTGCCCCCGATGTCGGTGCGCACCGCGACCGGCGCCTTCTGGCTGACCGCCGTCAGCAGCTCCTGCACCAGCTCGGTGAGGTCCACGTCGTCGGCGAGGTGCCAGGCGAGGTCGCTGTCGGTCTTGAGGAACTTGGCCATGTCGGGCTCCCGGAGGTGGAGGTCCCCTCAGCGTGACATCCCGTCACGGTGCCGTCGCGGCACGGCTCCGTACCCTGCGGGCATGAGCCAGCAACGGGCACGCCCCGACGACGACGCGGAGGCGGCCTGGCTCGCCCCGGTCCCGGTGGACCCCGAGGCCGCGGTCGAGGAGCAGCGCCTGGCCGACCTGCTGCGGCGGGTCCTGCACCGGCTGGTGCTCGTGCGTCCGTCGCCCGCCGCGCTGCGGAAGGTGGCCGCGGCGACCGCGGCCTTCGCCGACGAGCTCGACACGCTGCCGGCCCGCGGGGGCAGCGGGGACATCGGCGAGGCCGGCCTCCGGCCGCAGGACCACGTGCGGCACAGCCCGCTGTCCGGCACCAGCAACCCGTTGGCGCCGCCGATGCAGATGTGGACCACCGGCACCAGCCCGACCGGTCACCCGATCACCGCCGGATCGGTGCGCTTCGGCGCCGCGTACGAGGGCCCGCCGGAGCACGTGCACGGCGGCTACGTCGCCGCGCTGTTCGACGAGCTGCTCGGCCGGACGCAGGGCTCCGCCGGCTTCACCGCGTGGCTGACCGTCAACTACCACCGACCCACCCCGCTGGACCGCACCCTGACGCTGCACGCCGAGGTGGAGCGCGTCGAGGGCCGCAAGCGCTGGATCCGCGGCACCTGCCACCTCGGCGACACCCTGCTGAGCGAGGCCGAGGGCCTGTTCATCGCCCCCCGCGAGGGCGCCAGCCTGGAAGCCCTGCGGGAGTCGCTGAAGCGCAACAGCACGCCGCTGTAGGCCTGGTCGCGAGCCGGGTTCTCAGGAGAGCAGCCGGGTAGAACGCAGACCGCAAGTCCAGCTCAAGCCGACCGGTGACCAGGCGGCTGGCCGCCGGCCGCATCGGCAGGAGGCAGCATGACAACCGCATCAGGCGACGACGACACCCGCACGATGAACGAGGACGGCACCCAGCGGAACCCGCACGGCCCGGTCGA
>JAOPVD010000359.1 GCA_025966295.1 Frankiales bacterium
GCTCAGGCCCCGGCCGCCCAGGCCCCGGCCGCCCAGGCGCCCGCGGCTGCCCCGGCCGCCGTACGTGGCCGGACCGAGCCGCTGAGCCGGCTGCGCAAGGTGATCGCGGCCCGCATGGTGGAGTCGCTGCAGACCAGCGCCCAGCTCACCACCGTGCTCGAGGCGGACGTGACCGCCATCGCCAAGCTCCGCGCGCAGGCCAAGGGCGACTTCGAGGCCCGCGAGGGCGTGAAGCTCAGCTTCCTGCCGTTCTTCACCCTCGCCGCGATCGAGGCCCTCAAGGCGCACCCGATGGTCAACGCCAGCATCGACCAGGACGCCGGCACCGTCACCTACCACGAGGACGTCAACCTCGGCATCGCCGTCGACACCGACCGCGGCCTGCTGGTGCCGGTCATCCAGGGCGCCGGTGACCTCAACCTGTCCGGCGTGGCCCGCAAGATCGCCGACCTGGCGGAGCGGACCCGCACCAACCAGGTCAGCCCCGACGAGCTGGGTGGCGGCACCTTCACGATCACCAACACCGGCTCCCGCGGCGCGCTGTTCGACACCCCCATCATCAACCAGCCGCAGGTCGGGATCCTCGGCACCGGCGCGGTCGTCAAGCGCCCGGTCGTCGTCAACGACCCCGACCTGGGTGAGGTCGTGGCGGTCCGGTCGATGGTCTACCTGGCCCTCACCTACGACCACCGGATCGTCGACGGCGCCGACGCCGCCCGCTTCCTCACGACGGTCAAGAACCGTCTCGAGGAGGGCGACTTCGCCGCCGAGCTGGGCCTGTAGGAGCGGTCATGGCCGACTACCTCGCGCTGCTGCAGAGCGAGGTGGCCGCCATGGCCGACGCCCTGCGCACCGCCGACCCGGCCCGGCCGGTCCCCGGCTGCCCGGGCTGGACGGTGCAGGACGTCGGCGCGCACGTCACCGGCGTGCACCGCTGGGCCCGCGCCGCCCTGGACAGCGACGAGGTCCCGGCGTACGACGAGCGGGCGGCGACGGACGGCCCGCTCGACAAGGCCTACGCCGCCGCGGCCGCGGCCCTGGTCGCCGCGCTGGCTGAGCGGCCGGACGACGCGCCGGCCTGGACCTTCGACCGGCACGACCGGACCGCCGGGTTCTGGAAGCGCCGGCAGCTGCACGAGGTCGCGGTGCACCGCTGGGACGTCGCGCCCTACCAGCTCACCGACGAGGTGGCCGAGGACGGCATCGACGAGGTGCTCGACTTCTTCCTGCCGCGGCAGATCGCGATGGGCCGCACCACGGTGCCGGACGGCACGCTGCGCCTGGTGGCGCCCGGCCGCACCTGGCAGTTCGGCGCCGGCCGGCCGGTCGTCTCCGTGGAGGGCGCGCCGAGCGACCTGCTGCTCGGGCTGTGGGGGCGCGGCGACGTCGACCTCGGCACCTGGGGACGGGCCGGCCTCACCCCCTGACCTGGCAGGTGCAACGCGCCGCACCGGCGGGCAGGATCAAGACCATGAAGATCGGCCTCACCGGCGCGTCCGGGCTCATCGGCTCGGCCCTGGTGCCGGCGCTGCGCGCGGACGGCCACGAGGTCGTGCGCTTCGTGCGCCGGCCAGCGGACGACGCCGACGAGCGGCGCTGGGACGGCGAGCACCTCGCCCCCGAGGCGGTCGCCGACCTGGGGGCGGTCGTGCACCTGGCCGGGGCCGGGGTGGCCGACCACCGGTGGACCTCGTCGTACCAGCAGCAGGTGCTGCAGAGCCGGGTGCGCGGCACCGGCGCGGTGGCCCGGGCGGTGGCCGCGGCCGGCACGCCGGTGCTGCTGTCGGCCAGCGCGGTGGGCTTCTACGGCGACACCGGCGACCGGGTGACCGACGAGACCGGGCCGCGCGGCGAGGGGTTCCTCGCCGAGCTCTGCGAGGCCTGGGAGGCGGCCACCGCCCCGGCCGAGCAGGGGGCCCGGGTCGCGCACCTGCGCACCGGCATCGTGCTGTCCGGGAAGGGCGGCGCGCTCGGCAAGCAGCGCCCGCTGTTCAGGGCCGGCCTGGGCGCGCCGTTGGGCAGCGGTCGGCAGTGGCTGCCCTGGATCAGCCTGCAGGACGAGGTGGCGGCGATCCGGCACCTGCTCACCGCCGACGTCGCCGGGCCCGTCAACCTGGTGGCGCCGGCGCCGGTCACCAACCGCGAGTTCACCAAGGCGCTGGGCGCGCAGCTGCACCGCCCGACCGCCCCGGTCGCCGTCCCCCGGTTCGTGCTCCGGGCCGTGCTCGGCGACTTCGCCGACGAGGGTGTACTCCTCGGCCAGCGGCTGGTGCCGGCCGTGCTGGAGCGCAGCGGCTTCTCGTTCGCGCACCCCGACCTGCGGTCCGCGCTGCGGGCCGCCCTGGCCTCACCTGCTCGGTGATCCACGGAACGGGCGCCCACGTTCCGGGGCGCTATTGCGGGGCGCCGGTTCCGTGGATCACCGGCGGTCGGAGCTCCTGGATCCGCCAGCCCGCCGGGCCACGCACCAGTACGACGAGCCGGGTGGCCACCGGACCGGCCGGCTGCTGCGAGACCACCCGGCCGCGGCCGTCCAGCAGGCGGTACGCCCCGAGCGCCTCGGTGACGCGCAGCTCGGCCCGGTCGGCGCTGGCCTGCACGGCGGTGACCGCGCTGGTGACGTGGCGCACGCCGACTGCCGTCCGGTGCCTGCGCTGGAGCATGGTGAGCCGGTCGCGGTCGGCGGCGGCCAGGGCCGGGCTGCCGGTGGCGTAGACCAGCGTCAGCCG
>JAOPVD010000123.1 GCA_025966295.1 Frankiales bacterium
TGCTCCAGCCGACCGTGCCGGGCTGGACGGTCGAGACCGTCGGCGACGACATCTGCTGGATGCGCTTCGGTGAGGATGGCCGGCTCTACGCCATCAACCCGGAGGCCGGCTTCTTCGGCGTCGCCCCGGGCACCGGCGAGGACACCAACGCCAACGCCGTGAAGACCTTCTACGGCAACAGCATCTTCACCAACGTCGCGCTCACCGACGACGGCGACGTGTGGTGGGAGGGCCTCACCGACGAGGCACCCGCGCACCTCACCGACTGGAAGGGCAACGACTGGACGCCCGCCAGCGAGACCCCGGCGGCGCACCCCAACGCCCGCTTCACCACCCCGGCCGGGCAGTGCCCGACCATCGCGCCGGAGTGGGAGGACCCGAAGGGCGTCCCGATCAGCGCGATCCTGTTCGGCGGCCGCCGCGCCACCGCCGTGCCGCTGGTCACCGAGTCCTTCGACTGGGAGCACGGCGTCTTCATGGGCATGACGGTCTCCTCCGAGACCACCGCCGCCGCGGCCGGCGCCATCGGCCAGCTGCGCCGCGACCCGTTCGCGATGCTGCCGTTCTGCGGCTACAACATGGGCGACTACGCCGGCCACTGGCTCGAGATCGGGCAGGCCACCGACGCCGACAAGCTGCCCCGCATCTACGCCGTCAACTGGTTCCGCAAGGACGAGAACGGCAAGTGGCTGTGGCCCGGCTTCGGGGAGAACAGCCGCGTCCTGAAGTGGATCGTCGACCGCCTCGAGGGCCGCGCCGAGGGCGTCGAGACCCCCATCGGCCGGGTGCCGGCGAAGGCCGAGCTCGACCTGGACGGCCTCGCCATCGAGGACCGCGACCTCGACATCCTGCTCTCGGTCGACACCGAGATCTGGAAGCAGGAGGCCGGCCTCATCCCCGAGTACTTCGAGCAGTTCGGCGGCCGCATGCCGCAGGCCCTCAAGGACCAGCACGCCTCGCTGGTGGAGCGCCTCGCCCGCTAGGACCCGCCCGTACGACGAAGCCCGCCGCCTCCTCCGAGGCGGCGGGCTTCGCTGCGTTCGGGAGCGGGCACAGGGGCCTCGATGCTTTGCCTACGGATGGGCGGGCGGTCAGGATGATCACGTGGCGGTTGTGACGTGTGCGGACGGGTCGGTGCTCACCGTCCAGCCGGTCCCGGTGCTGGACCGGGACGGCGTTCCCTACGAGGTGACGCTGCGGCTGCTGCGCGACGGCGAGCCGTTCGGGGAGGTGGGCGAGCGCTGCGGGTACTTCCTGGCCTCGACCGCGGCCCGGCTGCGGGCCGCCCGGGCGGCCGGTGAGGAGTACCCGGAGAGCAGCCTGGAGGCCGGGGTGCGGGCCTGGGCCGTGGACCTGCGGCTGGACGGCGACCAGACCTGGGAGGAGCTGCAGCGGTACCTGCCCCGGGACCGCGAGCTGTTCTGCTTCCGGGCCCGTGACCCCGACGACCTGTCGACGGTGGGGGAGCTGCGGGCCAGCCTGGAGGTGCAGCCGACCTGGACCGGTACCGGCTGGGTGCTGCGCTGCCTCACCAGCCTGCGCTTCTGGGGGGCGGGCGGGCTCGGGGCCCGGGCGCTGCTCGACAGCGACCAGCTGCTGGAGTTCCTGGAGTCGCTCGTGCAGGATTTCGCGGCCGTCGGGGCCCGCTACGAGGCCGGCGAGGACGCCGCCGCCCTGCGCCGCCCGGTCGGATGAGCCGCTTTTCCTCGCCGGAGGGTCGACGGCGATAGGCTGCCCAGTCGGAAGGAGGGCGGATGGGCCTGCGCGACCTCGTGTACGGCGCGTACGAGCGGCGGCTCGCCTCGTCGCTGCAGCGCTCCGGAGCCCCCGTCCCGCGGCACGTCGGGGTCATCCTGGACGGCAACCGGCGGTGGGCCAGGTCGGTCGGCGCGTCCTCGCACGAAGGCCACCAGCGCGGCGCCGACAAGATCGTCGATCTGCTGCAGTGGTGCGACGAGGCCGGCGTCGAGGTCGTCACGCTGTGGCTGCTGAGCACCGACAACCTGGCCCGGCCGGAGGCCGAGCTCGCGACCCTGCTGCGCATCATCGAGAACGTCGTCATCGACCTGGCCCGGCCGGAGAACCGCTGGACCCTCAACGTGGTCGGTGCGCTCGACCTGCTGCCGGCCGACACCTCCCGCACCCTGAAGGAGGCGGCCGAGGGCACCGGCGGCCGTCCGGGCGTGCTCGTCAACGTCGCGATCTGCTACGGCGGCCGCCGCGAGATCGCCGACGCCGTCCGCTCGATGCTGCAGGCGCACGCCGCCGCCGGCACCTCGTTGGAGGAGGTCGCCGAGCTGCTCGACGTCGAGCACATCGCGGAGCACCTCTACACCCGCGGCCAGCCCGACCCCGACCTGGTAATCCGCACGAGCGGCGAGCAGCGGCTCGGCGGCTTCCTGCTCTGGCAGAGCGCGCACAGCGAGTTCTACTTCTGCGACGCCTACTGGCCGGACTTCCGGCACGTCGACTTCCTGCGCGCGCTGCGGGCGTACGCGGCCCGGCAGCGCCGGTTCGGGGCATAGTTCCCGGGTGCCCCTCGACCCTCAGGTTGCTGCCCTGCTCGCCGCGCTCCCGCCGCACGTCCCCGCCAGCCGGCTGACGCCGGCCGAGCACCGGACCCAGTACGCCGAGGTGGTCGCGCTCCGGCGCGGCGCCGGCTACGTCCCGGACATCGTCGGCAGCTCGGTCGACGTCGACGTGCACGGCGTGCCGTGCCGGCTGCACCGCCCGGCCGGGGGCGACCGGCCGCACCTGCTGGTCTACCTGCACGGCGGCGGCTGGGTGGTCGGTGGCCTGGAGTCGCACGAGATGGTCGCCCGGTCGCTGTGCGCCCGCGGTGGCTTCGCGGTCCTGGCCGTCGACTACCGGCTCGCGCCCGAGCACCCGTTCCCGGCGCCGCTGGAGGACTGCCTCACCGTCGCCCGTTGGGCGGGGGAGCAGGACTTCGCCTCGGTGGCGGTCGGCGGCGACAGCGCCGGCGGCACCCTGGCGGCGGCGGTGGCGCGGGTGTTCCGCGCCGAGGGCCGGCCGCTGTCCGGCCAGCTGCTCGTCTACCCCGTCCTGGACGCCGGCATGTCCTCGGCGTCGTACCGGGAGAACGGCACCGGTTTCGGGCTGGAGGCCGACGACATGCGCTGGTACTGGGAGCAGTACGCCGGCAGCCACCCCACGGACGACCCGCTGCTGTCGCCAGCGGCGGCGACCGACCTGGCCGGGTTGGCGCCGGCGGTGGTGGCGACCGCGGAGTACGACGTGCTGCGTGACGAGGGCGACCGCTACGCCGACCGGCTGGCGGCCGCGGGGGTGCCGGTGTGGCACCGCCGGTACGCCGGTCTGACGCACGGCTTCTTCGGCCAGAGCGGCACCGTGGCGGCCGCGGACGCCGCGTTGACCGAGATCGCCCTGGCCGTGCGGGACGTCTGCGCCCGCTGACCGTTCTGGTCACGCGCTGTTCATCGCCGTCACCCGGGTCGGCCCGCGTGTCGTCCCACCGCGGGGTCGGGCGTGTCCTTACCGTCGACCTCGGTGGTGGGGCAACCCGTCCCGCCGCTCGGGAGGCCCGGTTGCGCGCAGCTGCGTGTGAGGAGGGCCGAGACCCGGCCCTCGTGGCCCGGTCCCGGTCCTGACCTCGAGGGGGCCCGCTGCATGTCCACCAAGACCTTCGTTCTCGACACCTCGGTACTGCTTTCCGACCCCGGCGCGATGGGCCGGTTCGCGGAGCACGAAGTGATCGTCCCGCTGGTGGTCATCTCCGAGCTGGAGGGCAAACGCGACCACCCCGAGCTGGGCTGGTTCGCCCGGCAGGCGCTGCGCGTGCTCGACGACCTGCGCATCGAGCACGGCCGGCTCGACCAGCCGCTGCCGCTCGGTCAGGGCACCCTGCGGGTCGAGCTCAACCACTCCTCGACCGAGGGGCTGCCGGCCGGCTTCCGGGTCGCCGACAACGACAGCCGGATCCTGGCGGTGGCGTTCAACCTCGCGGCCGAGGGCCAGGACGTGGTGCTGGTCAGCAAGGACCTGCCGCTGCGCGTCAAGGCCGCCTCCATCGGCCTCACCGCCCAGGAGTACCGGGCCGAGCTGGCGCCGTCGACCGGCTGGACCGGCATGGCTGAGCTGACCGTCGAGGCGGCCGACCTGGACGCGCTCTACGAGCAGGGCCGCCTCGAGCTGCCAGAGGCCCGCGAGCTGCCGACCCACACCGGCCTGGTGCTGCTGTCCGACCGCGGCTCCGGCCTCGGCCGGGTGGCGCCCGACAAGTCGGTGCGGCTGGTCCGCGGCGACCGCGACGCCTTCGGGGTGCACGGCCGGTCGGCCGAGCAGCGGGTCGCCATCGAGCTGCTGCTCGACCCCGAGATCGGCATCGTCTCCCTCGGCGGCCGGGCCGGCACCGGCAAGTCCGCACTCGCGCTGTGCGCCGGTCTGGAGTCGGTGCTCGAGCGGCGCTCGCAGAAGAAGGTCGTGGTGTTCCGGCCGCTCTACGCCGTCGGCGGCCAGGAGCTCGGCTACCTGCCGGGCGACGCCTCCGAGAAGATGGGGCCCTGGGCGCAGGCGGTCTTCGACACCCTCGGGGCGCTGGTGCAGCCGGAGGTCGTCGAGGAGGTCATGGCCCGCGGCCTGCTCGAGGTGCTGCCGCTCACCCACATCCGCGGCCGCTCCCTGCACGACGCCTTCGTCATCGTGGACGAGGCCCAGTCGCTCGAGCGCGGCGTGCTGCTCACCGTGCTGTCCCGGCTGGGCCAGGGCTCCCGGGTGGTGCTCACCCACGACGTCGCGCAGCGCGACAACCTGCGGGTCGGCCGGCACGACGGGGTCGCGGCCGTCATCGAGGCGCTCAAGGGGCACCCGCTGTTCGCCCACATCACGCTCACCCGGTCGGAGCGCTCGCCCATCGCGGCGCTGGTCACCGAGATGCTGGAGGACCTGCCGCTGTAGCCGCGCCGGCGAAAAGTTCGCCGCAGAGTGGTGCGTTCGGCGCGATCTGTGTCGTATCGTGCGGCACAGGACGAGGGGGCGCCCTCGCCGTGGACCCCGAGGCCCGCTCTTCCCTGCTGGGTGGGAGGAGCGGGTCTCGGCTTGTCTAGGCCGGCGGTCGGGTCATCGCCAGCACGTCGAGCGCCGCGTCCAGCTGCTGCTGGGTGAGCCGCCCCTGCGCGACGTAGCCGCGCTCGTCGACGACCTCGCGGATCGTCTTGCCCTCCGCCACCGCCTGCTTGGCGACCGTCGCCGCCTCCTCGTAGCCGAGGTAGCGGTTGAGCGGGGTGACGATGCTCGGCGAGCTCTCGGCGAACCGCCGCATCCGGTCCAGGTCGGCGGTCAGGCCGTCGACGCACCGGTCGGCGAGCAGCCGGCTGACGTTGGCCAGCAGCCGCACCGACTCGAGCAGGTTGCGGCCGATGACCGGCAGCATGACGTTCAGCTCGAGGTTGCCGGCGGCACCGCCGAACGCGACGGCGGCGTCGTTGCCGATGACCTGGGCGACCACCTGCGCGACCGCTTCGGGCACCACCGGGTTGACCTTGCCGGGCATGATGCTGGACCCCGGCTGCAGGTCGGGCAGGTGGATCTCGGCCAGTCCGGTCAGGGGGCCGCTGCTCATCCAGCGCAGGTCGTTGGCCACCTTGTGGAGGCCGACGGCGATGGTCCGCAGCACCCCGCTCAGCTCGACGAGGGAGTCGCGGGCGCCCTGCGCCTCGAAGTGGTTGCGCGCCTCCGACAGCGGCAGGCCGGTCCGGTCGCGCAGGTCGGCGATGACCTGCGCGGCGAAGCCGGCCGGGGTGTTGATGCCGGTCCCGACCGCGGTGCCGCCGAGCGGCAGCTCGCCGACCCGGGGGAGGACGGCGGCCAACCGCTCCACGCCGTACCGGGCCTGGGCGGCGTAGCCGCCGAGCTCCTGCCCGAGGGTGACGGGGGTGGCGTCCATCAGGTGGGTGCGGCCCGCCTTGACGGCGTCGACGTACTCGACGGCCTTGCGCTCGAAGGCCGTGGCGAGGTGCGCCAGGGCCGGCTGCAGCTGCTCACCGACGGCCTTCGCGGCGGCCAGGTGGATCGCGGACGGGAACACGTCGTTGCTGCTCTGGCTGGCGTTGACGTGGTCGTTGGGGTGCGCGCCGGCGAGCGTGGACAGCACCTCGTTGACGTTCATGTTGGTGCTGGTGCCGCTGCCGGTCTGGAACACGTCGACGGGGAACTGGTCGGCGTGCTCACCGCGCTCCACCGCGGCCGCGGCGTCCGAGATCGCCTGCGCCACCGCGGGTTCGAGCACCCCGAGCTGCCCGTTGACCCGGGCGGCGGCGCCCTTGATGGCGGCCAGCGCCTGAATGAGGGCGGGCTCGACCCGCAGTCCGCTGACCGGGAAGTTCGCGACCGCCCGTTGCGTCTGCGCCCGCCAGAGGGCGTCCCGCGGGACCTGGACGTCGCCCATGCTGTCGCGCTCGGTACGCCACTCCGTCATGCCCCCATCCTCCCCCGCTTGCGTCATCACTTGTGAGCCTGGCGCCCCGTGAGTTCTGAGGACGCCCGCGGCTGGCACTCTGCTTGCGTCATCAGAACTGAGCCTCGTGGTGGGGCGAGCAGCAATGACGGTACGGCGGAAGGTGGCCGTCCACAGATCACGGCACCGCCCTTGTCGGTGGCCGCACGGTCGGCTCGAGTGGGGGCCGTGCCGATGAGCGCCCACACCGCTGACCTGGGCCTGTGGCGTGCCCGCCGGCTGGCTGCCGGGCAGGACGGCGTGGTGGGCCGGCGGCAGCTGTACCGGGCCGGGGTGCCGCGCTGGCTGGTGCGGCGCGAGCTGCGGGTCGGTCGCTGGCAGCGCACCGGCCGGCAGACGGTGGCCGTGCACAACGGGCCGTTGCCGGTCGAGGCCCGCCGGTGGGTCGCGGTGCTGGAGCTCGGCCCCCGGGCCGCGCTCGCCGGGGTCAGTGCGCTGCAGCACGACGGGGTGTCCGCGCTGAC
>JAOPVD010000011.1 GCA_025966295.1 Frankiales bacterium
GGCTTGGTGGACGCCGTGGTGAGCCGGCCGGGGGAGCGGGCCGCCGCGACCCTCGCCGGGCAGGGCCTGGAGGTGCTGCTCCAGCAGAAGTGGCTGGCCGCCTGCTCGCGCAAGTGACCGGTGCGTACGCTGCCTGTCGTGCGCTTCCTGAAGGGCCATGGCACGGAGAACGACTTCGTGCTCCTGCCCGACCCCGACGGCACCCTCGTGCTGACCCCAGAGCTGGTGCAGCGGCTGTGCGACCGCCGGTCCGGCATCGGCGGTGACGGCGTGCTCCGGGTCGTCCCGGCGGCGCTCGAGCCCGACGGAGCGGCGTACGCCGAGGAGTCCCACTGGTTCATGGACTACCGCAACGCCGACGGCTCGATCGCCGAGATGTGCGGCAACGGGGTGCGGGTGTACGCCCGCTACCTCGTCGACGCCGGCCTCGCGCAACCCGGCCGGATGCTGCTGGCCACCCGCGGCGGGGTGAAGGAGGTGCACGTCGAGCCGGCCTCCGTCGTGGTCGACATGGGACCGGCCGTCGTCGGCGAGCCGCTCGAGGTCGACGGCGCACCCGCCGTGTTCGTCGACATGGGCAACCCGCACGCCGTCGTGCACGTCGCCTCCGTCGACGGCCTCGGCGAGCTGGACCCCGACCGCAAGGACCTCAACGTCGAGTACGTCGAGGACGTCGGCCCGACGCACCTGCGGATGCGGGTGCACGAGCGCGGCGTCGGCGAGACCCGCTCCTGCGGCACCGGTGCCTGCGCCGCCGTGGTGGCGACCGTGCTGCGGACCGGCACCCCGCGCGGGCAGGCCTACCAGGTCGACGTGCCGGGCGGTCGGCTGCTGGTGACCTGGCGCGAGGACGGCCACGTGAGCTTGGAGGGACCGGCGGTGCTGGTGGCCGAGGGGGAGTGGCGACGTGACGCCTGAGGAGTGCGTGCGCGGCATCGCCGGGCCGGTCGGCAAGCTCGGGGGCGCCTGGATGTTCGACGCGGCCGTGAACGCCCGCGGCGCCGAGCTCGGCCTGCGCACCTGGGCCTGGTACCACTGCGGCCGCGGCGGGGTGCTCGGCAACCCCGACCCGTCGGTGGTGGTCGCGGCCTTCGGGTTCTTCCCGCCGGACCAGCAGATCAAGGCCTGGAACCGCGGCGTGGCCGTGATGGACCCGGCCGCCATCGCCGAGGAGTACAGCCAGGCCTGCCTGGCCTGGGGCGCCACCCGGTTCGCCGCGGTGGACCGCCCGGGGCGGCTCGCCGACCTGCTCACCAAGGCGCTGGACAGCGCCGAGGTGATCGGGCTGCCGCTGTTCGCCGGCTGGCGCGCCAAGCTGCACACCGCCGGTGACGCGGCGGACGCGAGCCGGCTGGCACTGGCGCTGCAGGCGGCCCGTGAGCACCGCGGCGGCAGCCACCTGGTGGCCGTCGCGGCCGCCGGCATCGCGCCGCTGCAGGCGGTGATGAGCGGTCGCTACGGCCCCACCAACGCCGAGTTCTTCGGCTGGCCGCAGCCGTGGCCCGACCCGCTGGTCGCCAAGGACGCGATGGTGCAGGTCGAGCAGGTCACGGACGTTCTCGTCCGCCCGGCCTTCGCGGCCCTCAGCGCCGACGAGCGGGCCGAGCTCACCACCGGCCTGCGCGCACTGTGACGCACTGAACTCCGCACGCCAGCAGGAAGCCCGTCCCCCCGCGTCGAACACCACGGCGACGCGTCCCACGCGTCGCTGACCCCGGGAGCCCCCATGCTGCTCGCCACCCGCGCCCCCCGCGCGCTGGCCCTGCTCGCCGCCACCGCCCTGGCCGCCGTACCGCTGGCCGGGCTGGTGCCCGTGTCGTCCTCGGCGGACGTCGCGGCGCCGAGCCGGGCCTGCCCGGCCGGCACGGTCGCGGGCACCAAGACCGCGGGCGCCCGCACCCAGGAGCAGAAGGCTGCCGACCCGGCGTTCCGCGACCTCGTCGGCGCCGTCGGGCAGGCCACCGCCGGCGAGCAGGTCTGCCGCCCGGTCAAGGCGCCTGAGCCGTTCCGCGAGCTCGCCCTCATGCAGGCCGAGCGCAACACCATCACGGCCGGCCCGCTCGGCTACACCCCGCAGGGTGCGCTGCGGGCCGCGATCGCGCAGCAGCAGGCGGCCGCCGCGGCGGCCGGGTCGGTGCCCGGCGCGCAGGGCAGCTTCCGGCCGGTCGGCAACACCCCGCTGCTCGCCGACGACCCGAACGCGCCGGAGGTCAACGGGCTCGGCCTCGCCGACCAGGCCGGCCGGGTCGACAGCTACGCCTACGACGCGACCCACGACCGGCTGTTCTCCGCCCCCGGCACCGGCGGGGTCTGGATGTCGGGCAACGTCGGCAAGTCCTGGACCTCGATCGGCGACACCCTGCCCTACCAGGCCGTCGGCGCCGTCGCGTGGAGCCGGGCCGGCAGCGCCGCGACCGGCACGCTGCTCGTGGTGTCCGGCGAGGCCTCCGCCGGCGGCAGCGTCTACACCGGTCTCGGCGGCTTCTACAGCACCGACCTCGGCAAGACCTGGCGGCAGTCCAAGGGCATCCCGGACGGCCTGATGGGCTTCGAGATCGAGGTCGACCCGACCACGCCGACCACGGTCTACGCCGCGACCAGCCAGGGGCTGTACCGCTCGACCGACACCGGCCGGACCTACACCAACGTCAAGCTGCCGACCGGCAGCTGCGCCGGCAAGACCGGCTACGGCAACATCTGCCAGAACGCCAACTGGGTCACCGACGTCCAGATCAAGGCGCCGGGCGGCGTCGGGCCGGACCGCAAGGGCGGCCAGGTGCTCGCCGCCGTCGGCTACCGCGCCGGCAAGCGGAACTACCCGGGCACCACCACGCCGCAGTCGCCCGCGAACGGGCTCTACCGCTCCGACACCGGCGCGCCGGGCAGCTTCACCATGCTCGACGTCTCCGGCGACGGCCAGTCCCCGATCGGCTTCGCGCCGCAGGAGCGGATCGGCCGCTTCGAGCTGGGTGCGGCCACCGGCCCGCTGCAGAACCACGACTTCGTCTACGCCATCGTCCAGGACGCGGTGCTGTTCAACGGCGGCGTACCCGGCATCGACGCCGTCGACGACACCTCGGTGACGGGGGGCGGGGTGCCCAACAGCACCGCCCTCAACGGCATCTACGTCTCCAGCAACTTCGGCACCTCCTGGACCCGGATGGCCGACGAGGTCGAGCTGCAGTCGCCGGTGACCGAGTCGGCCCTGATCGGCTACTCGCAGACCGCCGGGCTGTACGCCCCGGGCGTGCAGTCCTGGTACAACCAGTGGATCGAGCCCGACCCGACGATGGCGACCGAGTCCGGCGTCCCGACCCGGCTGGTGTTCGGTCTCGAGGAGCTGTGGGAGTCCCGGATCCCCGACCAGCCGCAGGACGGCCAGACCCAGGCCGCCGAGCCGGTCTCGTTCAAGGTGATCGGCCCGTACTTCGCCGGTGACACCTGCGGCTTCCTCGACAACCCGCTCCCGGTCTGCGTGACGCAGCAGACCGCCTCGGGCAGCCTCACCACGCACCCGGACCAGCAGAGTGGCATCTGGATCCCGCGCCCGGACCGGTCCGTGACCCTCGTCGTCGGCAACGACGGCGGCACCTACACCCAGAACGTCCCGCGCGGCCAGGCCCTCTCCAAGGAGTGGGGTCGCGGCTCGCAGAAGGGCTACAACACGCTGCTGCCCTACGACGCCTCAGCGGCCAAGGACGGCACCGTGGCGTTCGGCCTGCAGGACAACGGGTCCGGCGTGGTGCACCCGGACGGCCGGGTCGTCGAGACCTTCGGTGGGGACGGCTTCTTCGCCGCCATCGACCCCGACAACAGCAACGTCTACTACAACGAGACGACGCTGGCCGACATGCGCGTCACCACCGACGGCGGGCGCAGCTACACCACCATCGCCCCGCCGGTGACCAACCCGATGTTCTCCAACGCGTTCGTCATGGACCCCACTGACGCCAATCACCTGCTCACCGCGGGCCCGGAGGTCGTCGAGCGCACCCAGGGGCCGAAGGGCAGCTGGGTGGAGGTCTTCAACCTCGACACCGGCAACAGTGGCGTGACCCGGCAGATGACGGCCGTCGAGCTGCACGGTGCGGCCGCCTACGTCGGCTACTGCTCCACCTGCGACATCATCAACAAGGACCCGAACGCGGGCCTGGTGTTCGCCAGCGGCCTGGCCACCAACGTCGGTGGCAGCAAGCCGGGCAAGAAGGGCTCCCCGGACGGCTGGCACCACGCCGCCGCCAAGGGCCTGCCGGACCGCTACATCAGCGGCATCGCCGTCGACCCCGCCAACCCCAAGACCGTGTACGTCGCGCTCGCCGGGTACGCGAACCGGCAGTGGTGGCCGGTGGGGTCGTTCAACGACAAGAACCGGAACGTCGGGGAGGGCCACGTCTTCCGGTCCACCGACGCGGGTGAGACGTTCACCGACATCACCGGCACGCTGCCCGACATCCCGGCCCGCTCGCTCGAGGTGCGGGGCTCGCAGCTGCTGGTCGGCACCGACATCGGGCTGTTCCTGTCCAGCGACACCAAGGGGTCGCGCTGGGCGGCGCTGAAGGGGCTGCCGGCCGCGCCGGTGGTGTCGGTCAAGAACTGGCCGGGCCGCCCCAACCAGGTGGTGCTCGCGACCTTCGGCCGCGGCGTGTACTCCTACACCTTCCCGGGCAAGGCCGGTCCGCCGGCCAGCCGTCCCGCGAAGCCCTCCTCCGCGGGCGGTGAGGGTGGGCTGGCCGCGACCGGTCTGCCGGTGGCGCTCAGCACCGCCGGTGCCCTCGCGCTGGCCGGCGGGCTGGTGCTGCTGCGCCGCCGGCGCGTGAGCTCCTCCACCTCCGAGCCGGGGGCGTAGCCCCTTCCTGGCGACCCGTCACCGGCCGGGCGGCCCGGCGGAGGCGAAAGCCGGTCGCCGCCCGGGGCGCCGGGGTGCGACGATGGGGGCAGACGGGCGAGAGGACAGGCAGGTGGGATGACAGAGCAGCCGCGCGACGTTGTACCAGCGATGACTGCTGACGCCACGATCCACCTGGACCCCACCCTCGACCCCACCGACTTCAACGCCGACGAGACGCACGCCTTCCACGACCTGGAGGGCGAGGGCTTCGCGCTCGAGGAGCGCAACGCGCTCCGCCGGGTCTCCGGCATCCGCACCGACCTCGAGGACGTCACCGAGGTCGAGTACCGGCAGCTCCGCCTGGAGCGGGTCGTCCTGATGGGCGTCTACCCGCGCGGCGACGACGCCGAGACCTCGCTGTTCGAGCTCAAGGCGCTGGCCGAGACGGCCGGCTGCGAGGTGCTCGAGGGCCTGGTGCAGCGCAAGGACAACCCCGACCCCAAGT
>JAOPVD010000031.1 GCA_025966295.1 Frankiales bacterium
GTCGAGTCCCTCGGCCCGCGCGGCGAGCGGCTGGTGAAGGACCTGCGCGCCGTACCGGCTCCGACCGAGGCGCTCATCAGCGGGCCGGCCGCGGCGCTGGTCGACACCAAGGCATCGCTGGGCGGCAAGCTGCCGCTGGCGCTCGGCCTGGTGCTGGCCGCCACCTTCGTGCTGCTGTTCCTGTTCACCGGCTCGGTCGTCATCCCGGTGAAGGCGCTGGTGCTCAACGTGCTGTCGCTGTCGGCGACGTTCGGGCTGATGGTGTGGGTGTTCCAGGAGGGCCACCTGGCCCAGTTCATCGGCGACCCGATCGTCACCGGCACCCTCGACACCACGATGCCGATCCTGATGTTCTGCGTGCTGTTCGGGCTGTCGATGGACTACGAGGTGTTCCTGCTGTCCCGCATCAAGGAGGAGTGGGACGCGACCGGCGACAACACCCACGCGGTCGCCGTCGGCCTCGAGCGGACCGGCTCGCTGGTCACCGCTGCCGCCGGGCTGCTCGCGCTGGTCTTCCTCTCCTTCGTCACGAGCGACATCAGCTTCATCAAGCTGCTCGGCCTCGGTACGGCGCTCGCCGTCCTCGTGGACGCGACGCTGGTGCGCGGCGCCCTGGTGCCGGCGTTCATGCGCCTGATGGGCCCGGCCAACTGGTGGGCGCCCGCGCCGTTGAAGCGTCTGCACGCGCGGTTCGGTCTCGCTGAGGCAAACTCGCACCCTGCCCCCGTCTCCGTGGAGGATCGAGTTGGCGTCTGAGGCTCGTACGCCGGAGCCGCGCAAGCGGGCACCTCGCGGCCAGGGCGCGGCCCTGCGCGGCGAGGTGCTGCGCGCAGCCATGGACCTGCTGCGCGAGACCGGGGACGAGTCGTCGGTCGGGCTGCGGGACGTGGCCCGCCGGGTCGGCGTCTCGGTGCCGTCGATCTACCTGCACTTCGCCGACAAGCAGGCCCTGCTGGACGCGGTCTGCGGCGAGGTCTTCGAGCAGCTGCACGTCGCGCTGAAGACGGCGTCGGCCGATGCCCCGAACGCGTGGGAGGCGCTGCGCGCCCAAGGGGTGGCCTACGTGAGCTTTGCGCTGGCCAACCCCGAGCACTACCGCATCGTCATGATGCGCGGCCCCAACGAGCACGACCCCACCGAGGAGATCGCGTCCGGCGCGTTCGGACACCTGCTCGACGGCGTCGTCGCCTGCATCGGCCTCGGCATCCTGGAGGGCGACCCGATCGAGCTGGCGCTGAAGCTCTGGGCCGCTGCCCACGGGATCGCGTCGCTGCTCATCGCCAAGCCCAAGTTCCCGTGGCCGCCGATCGATGAGCTGGTCGACTCCACGATGTGCATGGCCGGCAGCGGCCTGGCCGCCGGCTCGCGGCTGCCCGACGGGCTCGCGCCCGACGAAGTCGTCCGCCGCCTCGACCTGCTGCGCTGACCGCCGTACCGGGGACGCGGGCCTCGGCCGGGTGCCCACCCCCCAACCCCCACCCCTCCCCGGTGATCCACGGAACGGGCGCCGCCGTTTCGGGCCGCGAAACGTAGGCGCCGGTTCCGTGGATCACCGGGGGTGGGTGGGTGGGTGGATTGGGGGGGTGGGTGGGTCAGGCGACGTGCGGGAGGGCCTTGGAGAGCTGGGCGGCCTTGTCGGTGACCCGGCCGCCGTGCCGCTGCGCCTTCTTGCGGGTCTGCTTCTGCACCTTCGCGGCGCGCTTGGCGGCCTGCTCGGCGGCCTGCTCGGCCTCCGCGCGGGCCTTGTAGGCGAGGGCGGCGGCCTCGACCCGCGCCTTGTGCGCGGCCTTGGCGGCGTCCTTGCGGGCCTGGTGGGCGGCGTGCGCGGCGTCCTTGCGGGCCTTGTGGGTGACCTGTACGGCCTCCTGGCGCGCCTCCCGGCCGACCCGACCCGCGGCGTGCGGGATCGATTCGCGGCCGCCCGTGTCGGCAGCGGACAGCAGCAGACCGCCGAGCAGACCGAGGTTTTTGAAGAAGTGCACCTGCTGCTGCTGGCGCGCCGCCTTGTCCTTCTCCTCCCAGAACGGGTGCCTGACGAGGGTGGTCGGGACGGTGCTGGCGGCGAGGACGAGCGACGCCAGCCGGGGCACCCGGTTGGTGGCCAGCGCCAGGCCGGCCACGATGTCGGCGACCGCGTTGACGCGCACCGCCGTCTCGGGGTTGCTGAGCCCGGCCTTGCGGGCCATCTCGATGCGCGGCCCGGGCTGGCGCAGGGAGTCGATGCCGCCGGCGATGAAGATGCTGGCCAGCAGCGGACGGGCTACGCGTCGGGTCGGGCTCACGGCATGCTCCTCGGGGTCGGTGGTTGATCATCTACCCCGCCTGGGCGGGCTCACGCGGCGGCCGGCGCCGGGCTACGCCCGCGAGGGCCAGCCGCGCTCGTCGGCTCGGAGACCGGCGAGGTGCTCGGGCACGACGATCACGTCGCCCACGCTGAACGGGCTGTCCGGCGCGCAGACGGGGACGAGCGCAGGCGAGGTCTGGACGTACATCCGGGCGGCCAGGCGCGTGACGGCGAGTGAGGCACCCTTGCGGGAGTAGCGCTGGACGGCGTCGCGGAGCAAGACCTGGGCCGTGTCGGGGTTGCCCAGCAGATCCTGCACCTCGGCGGCGTCGGTCAGCACGTCGCCCTGGCTGGTCACCTCGTCGGTGGTCGTGACCAGCTTGACGGCCTGGGCGATGAGCAGCTGCGCCTCGTCGGCCCGGCCCTCAAGGGCGAGCAGCTTGGCCTGCACGGCCCGCCAGCGGACCTGGCTGATGACGTCACCGAGGCCGGCGCTGCGGCGCGACAGGGCGACCGCCTCGGCCGCGCCCGTCAGGTCGTCGCAGCGCCAGCAGGCCTCAGCCAGCAGCGCCGCGAGGATGGAGGTGAAGGCCCGGTCGCCCAAAGCGGTGAGGCCGTCGCAGGCCGCCCGCAGCTCGTCGACGGCCCGGTCGGGCTCGCCCGCGAGCAGCTCCACCGGACCGCTCATGAAGGCCGTGGCAAGCGCCGACATCTCGTGCCCGAGGTCGCGGAACACCCGGCGCACCTGCGCCAGTCCGGCCCGCCCGGCGGCCGGATCTCCTTGCAGCGCAAGGATTGCGGCCAGCCGCGCCTCGACGCTGGCGCGGTGGGACGGGCTGTTGCCTGGCTGCTCCAGCAGCGCCTGCAGCCGGCCACGGGTCTCATCCAGGTGCATCGGGCCGTGGAACATGCTGCCGACCTGCAGGCTCTGGGCCAGCTCGACGAGCCGCCGGTCGCCGGCCCGGTGCGCGTGGTGCACGGCCTTGTCGAGCGGCTCCTCCATCGCGGCCCAGCGGACGCGGTACTGCAGCGCCGAGGCGTGCAGTTGCCACGCGAGCGAGAGGCCACGGTCGTCGTGGGCGGCCTGCAGCACCGGCAGTACCTGGGCGACCAGGTCGGAGAGCTCGGCGTACGCCCGTTCCGGCTCGGTGGACCTCAGCAGGTCCAGGCGGGCCAGGCGGGCGTGCGCGGCCGCCTCGGCCAGGCCCAGCGCCTCGGCGCGGGAGACCGCCTCCTCCAGCACCGACCCGGCGCCCGGCAGGTCCCCGGAGAGCATCCGCGCCCGAGCCAGCTCGGGCAGCAGCGCAAGCCGGCGCGGCTCGTCCGGCGGCATCAGGGCGGTGGCACGGGCGAGCAGGTCACCGGCCGCGAGCAGGTCACCGGTGAGCGCCCGCAGGCCGGCGGCGGCCAGGCGGGCGGCGCCCTGCTTGCCCATGGCCGCGCTGCGCGCCGGGTCGGACTGCCGGAGCAGCAGGCTGGCCTGCTCGAAGTGGAAGCCGGCGGCCGCGTTGGCGCCGCGGGCGGCCAGCACCAGCCCCCGCACCTGGTGCAGGTGGGCCCGGTCGTCGCGGGTCAGGCCGGCGACCGCCGCCTCCCGGATCAGCTCGCTGCCGAACGACCAGCGGCCCTCGTGCACGGTCAGCAGGTCCCGCCGGGCCAGCGCCGTCAGCTCGGCCTCGACGGTGCCCTCGGTCTCGCCCTGGCAGAGCGGCAGCAGATCGGCCAGGCGGCCGTTCGAGCCGACGACGGCGGCGCGCTCCAGCACCTGCCGGCTCTTGAGCGGCAGGCGGTCGAGGCGCGCCGCGAGGACGGCGGCGACCGACAGCGCCGCCGTACCGGTCCCCTCGGCGCGGGCCTGGGCCAGCTGCTCGAGGAACAGCGGGTTACCGCCGGCCGGCCCGACGACCTCCTCCACGCCCTCCGGGTCGTCCGGCAGCAGGTGCTGCGCCAGCTGCCGGGCGGGCTCCTCGGCGAGCGGGCGCAGGGTGAGGCCGAGCACGTGCCGCAGCCCGCGGGCCCAGTCGGTGCGGTGCTCGAGCAGCTCCGGCCGGGCGGTCACCACCAGCAGCACCGGCGAGCCCTCGAGCCGCCGGACCACCTCGGGCAGCAGGTCCAGCAGCGGCGCGTCGCCGAGGTGCAGGTCCTCGATCACGATGGCCAGCGGCCGGGTGCTGGCGATGGTGGCGACCACCCGGGCGATCGCCCGCGCCAGTTCGCTGCCGCCGATCAGGGTGTCACCGTCGCCGAGCAGCGAGGCGAGCACCGGCAGGGCGCCGGCCAGGTCGGGGCGCTTGTCCTCGAGCGAGGCCAGCACCGCTTCGGAGCCGACGTCCGGCGGCAGATCGGTGTAGTCGTGGGCGACCTCCGCGAGGGCCGCCCAGGTGCTGTTGGCGCCGTACGCCCGGCACCGACCGCGGACGACGGACACCACGTCGGCCCGCTCGCGCAGCACCTCCGTGACCAGCCGCGACTTACCGGTGCCGGCCTCGCCGAGGACGGTCACGAGCTGCACGATGCCGGCCGCCACGGTGCGGTCGAGGGCGGCCAGCAGCATCTCGCGCTCCGCGCCGCGGCCCACCAGCGGGCCGCCCGCGCCGGCTTCGACCGGGGCGTCGAGCCCCAGCAGCGGGACCACGCAGAGCTGGCCGGCGCGGCCCCGCAGCACGACGTCGCGGCCACCGCCGAGGCGGACGCCGGCCCCGAGCAGCGGCACGGTGGCGGGCCCGAGGAGCACCTCACCGGGCTGCGCGATCTGCTGGAGCCGCGCGGCGACGACGACGGCGTCGCCGAGCGCGAGTTCCTGCTCGGTGTCCCCGTCGCCGGTCAGGACCTCGCCGGTGTTGATGCCGATGCGCAGCGGCGGGAGGTCGGCGTCCCGCAGTGCCAGCGCCGCCGCGGCGGCCCGCCGGGCGTCGTCGTCGCGGGCCACCGGCACGCCGAACACCGCCATCACCGCGTCACCGGCATGCCGCTCGACCGTGCCGCCGTGCTCCTCCAGCACCTGGCGGACCTGGGCGTAGAGCGCGCTGGCGACGCGGACGCCCGACTCGAGGTCCGCGGAGCCGGCGAGGTGCGGGGCGTCGGCGAACAGCACCGTCACGGTCTTGCGGACACCCGCTCGGGCACTGCCCAGGACGGCGCCGCAGGCACCGCAGAACTGAACTCCTGCCCTGCTCCGCCCCCCACAGCGCTGGCAGCCGACCATGTCTCCCCTTGACGTCGTGTGAGAAAGGCTAGAGCCGACTAGGGTGTTTCGACAGGGTTCGTCAGGTTTCGGGGGAAGCCATGGGGCGCGTACCGGCGCAGGCCGACGTGTTGGCGTCCCTGCGTCAGGTCGAGCTGTTCGCCGGTCTGGACGAGGCGGTGCTGCAGCAGATCGCCTCCGTGGCCCGGCCGCGCGAGTACGACAAGGGCGAGTTGCTGTTCGTCGAAGGCGACATCGGGGACGCCCTGCTGCTGCTGGTCAGCGGGTCCGTGACGGTGTTCCGCACCTCCCCCGACGGCGAGCGGGCCGCGCTCACGATCGCCGAGCCGCCCGAGGTGCTGGGCGAGATCGCACTGCTGGACGGCGCCCCACGGTCGGCGTCCGTGGAGGCGACCGAGGCGACGGTGGTGCTGTCGCTGTCCCGGCCGGAGTTCTTCGGGCTGCTGCGGCACCAGCCGTCGGTGCTGGAACCGCTGATGCGCCAGCTCGGGACGATGGTGCGCCGGCTGACCGAGCAGGCCGCCGACCACGTCTTCCTGGACCTGGCCGGGCGGGTGGCCAAGGTGCTGCTGCGGCTGGCGACGCCCGGCTCGCCGCCGGTCGTGGCCATCACGCAGAGCCGGCTCGCGGAGATGAGCGGCGGCACCCGGCAGAGCGTCAACCAGGTGCTCGGCGGCTTCGCCCAGCGCGGTCTGGTGCACCTGGAGGGCCGGCGGGTGCTGCTGACGGACGTGGCCGGCCTGCGCCGGCGGGCGCACCTGCCCGCCGAGAAGCCGGCCCGGCCGGCCGCGCCGACCCGGCGCCCGGTGGGTCGCTAGCCCTCCCGTACGTCATCAACTCCGGCCCGCGGCCGGGCGGGACGCTGATGACGCAAGCGGGGGTGGCCTCAGGCGCTGGCGAGGGCGCGGGCGTCGGCGCGCTCGGACAGCAGCCCGAAGGTGGCGGCCAGCCCGCCCCAGAGCAGCGCCAGCGTCGCGAGCGAGAGCAGCCGGAACTCCCAGACCAGGCTGACCGGCGCGCTGATCTCGTCGGTGTTGTCCGGCAGCACGAACGTCAGCGCGACGGTGGCGACCAGCACACCGGCGACGGCGAGCTGGCGCAGCGACGTGCGCACCCCGCGCTCCCGGAGGCCGCGGGCGATCAGCGCCCCGAGCGCCACCCCGACCAGGCCGATGACGACGGTGACGGTCCACAGGTGGCTGCGGCCGGCGATCGTGGCGGCGTCGCCCACGCCGGGCGGGTTCGCGGGGTAGCGCAGGAACGGCACCAGCGAGAGCCCGACGAACGCGGCGCCACCCAGCCGCAGGGCTCGGCCCCAGGCGTCACCGGTCGGCGCCCGGTGCACCAGCCGGTGGACCACGCCGTACAGGACGCCGAAGGCGAGTCCGACGAGCAGCGTGGCCACGACGAAGCCGACGTGCTGGGTGCTGCGGGTGAAGGTCTCGACGGTGTGCTGCCCGGCGGCGGCCTGGCGGGCGACCTCGAGGTCGACCGCACGGTCCATCACCGGCTCGGCCAGCAGGAAGCCGAAGGCACCGGCCAGCAGACCGCCGACCGCTCCGGACAGCACCCCCCGTCGAAGGGAGGCGAGCATGCCTAGTGGCAGGGCGCGCCGAGCAGGTGGCGACCGTCGTGCGCCAGCTCGTGCAGGTAGTTCGCGGTGGCGGCGACCTGGCCCATCACCGGCGAGAGCAGCTGGCCCTGGTCGAGGAAGACGGCGTAGAGGACCACGAGGGCCAGCACGGCGGCGATGCCCGTGACGGCGGCGGTGAGGCCCTGCTTGGCGACCGAACGGGTCCCCGCGGCGACCTGGGTCTGGCTCATCTGGTGGTGCCTCCTCCGGGGTTTCCACGCCCCGCTCGGACCGGTGGCTGCAGTTCCTGGCTCAGACCTCGTCTCGCGACGACGCCTTCACAGTGGCGGGACCGTCCCGGGCTCTCACCGGGTTCCTGCAATCTCGTGTGCCGACTCTAGGCCCCTGGTGCCGGGGGGTCGAGAGTCAGGTCCTGCAGGGTCGTACCGATCGGTGTCGAACCTGCAGGTGTGAGCCAGGATCGGGCCGGGACCGGCTGCAGCAGCGACGCGCAGTTCGTCGCCTTCGTCCGGGGCCGGGGGCACGCGCTGGCCCGGACCGCGACCCTCATCGCTGGCGACCCGGTCGCGGGCGAGGACCTGCTGCAGACCGCGCTGGCCCTGACCTACGCCCGGTGGCGGGCCAAGGACGACATCGCCGACCTGGAGCAGTACGTCCGGGTGGTGCTCGTCCGGGCCCAGATCAGCTGGCGTCGTCGGCTGTCGAGCACCGCGCAGCCGACCGACTCCGGCTTCGTCGAGCACGCCTGTCCCGACATCGCCGAGCGGTTCGTCGACCGCGGGGTGCTCCTCGCGGCGTTGCAGCAACTGCCGGCCAAGCAGCGGGCGACCCTGGTGCTGCGGTACTTCGACGACCTGTCGGAGGCCGACACCGCCCGCATCCTGGGCTGCAGCACCGGATCGGTGAAGCAGCACAGCACCCGCGGGCTGGCCCGGCTGCGAGCGCTGCTGCCCGACACCGCGGTGCTGACGCCGTGAACGAGCAGCAGCTGCGGCGGCGGCTCCAGGCCGCCGCCGAGCCGGGCCGGTGGCGCTGACCGTGCAGAACCTGGTGGTCGCGGCGCACTGCACCCGGGTGCCGGCGTCGGCGTTCGACGTGGAACGCGGTCGGGTCGAGCAGCTGACCCTCGCCCGGCTGGGGGCCTGCCGCCGGGCGCGGTGGTGACGGCGTCGGCGGCGGCCTCGCCGCTGCAGCACGTGCTGGTCCGCGCGGGCGGGGCGGTGGTCGCCGAGGCC
>JAOPVD010000090.1 GCA_025966295.1 Frankiales bacterium
CGGCCACGAGCGTGACCCGGGCGGCGCGCCGCGCCGTCGCGACGCCGTCCAGAGCGGGTACGGCGGCCGGCGCGGCCGGCTCCTCCTGCGGGGGCACCGGCTGGCTGGCCCACGACCGCTCGGTCTCCATGCTGCCGCCCTCCGGCTCGTCCTGAGGCGGGATCTTGCCCTGGACGGCGGCCCGCAGCGGGGTCGGCGCGCCGTCCTCCTGCAAGAACAGGTCACGGTCGGCGTACTCCTCCGGGATGCCGGCCTTGCGGGCGTGTTCGGTGTCGGCCGTGCCGGACGGCGGGGTGTCGCTGTCGTAGGGACCGGTGACCACGAAGGCCGCCGACAGCAGCACCAGCCGGGACACCAGGTTCAAAAACAGCAGCAGCCCGACCACCACCGCGAAGGTGCCGTAGGTCGCCTCGCCCTTGCTGGTGGTGCGCGCCACGTACCAGCCGCCGATGAGCTTGAGCACCGCGAACCCGACGGCCCCGAAGACCGCGCCCTTGAGCACCTCGCGCAGCGGGGTGCGGACCCGGGCCAGCCGGATGAACAGGTAGAGGAACAGCACGATGTCGGCCACGCCCGCGAGCAGCAGCCCCAGCACCTTGGTGAAGGCGATTGCGGCGCCGGTCTCGCTCACGCCCAGCTGCTCGAGCAGGAACCGCGGCCCGCTGCCCGCCAGGCCGGTGAGGAACACCGAGGCGCCGATCGTGACGAACAGGCCGACGAGGACCAGGACGTCGGCCACCCGGCGGGTGATGAAGTTGCCGGCCTGGACGTTCTGGTGCCAGATCGTGCGGATCGCCTCGCGCAGCGCGTCGATCCACCCCAGCCCGGAGATCAGCAGGCCGATGGCGCCGATGAGCCCGGCCTTGCCGGCCTGCTGGTCCAGCGTCTTCGCGATGGTGTCCACCAGCTGCGGCGGCAGGTAGCCGCTCAGGCCGGAGCGGACGTCCGCGGTCGCGTTGTCGCCGCTGACCAGCCGGAACAGGTAGATCGCGACCAGCAGGATGGGGAACAGCGACAGGAACCAGTAGAACGTCACCGCGGCGGCGAGCCGGTCGCCGGCGTCGGCCTGGTAGCGCTGGACCGTCCTCACCAGGTGGTCGACAAAGGGACGCTTGGCCCGCACAGCGGCGAAGAGGGCACCGGGTGAGATCACGCCGGTGCTCTACCCCGCGTCGTCGGGCGGAAGCACCGGCCCCGGCAGCGGCACCCCGAAGGGGAAGTCGCGCTGCGGCCGCCACACCCCGTCGCGGCCCTTCTCGAACAGCGAGAAGCCCCACACCCGGAACCGGGCGTCGTAGGTCGCCAGCCCCTCGAAGGCCTCGTCCAGCTGCGGCTCGGAGACCTCGTGGGCGACCGTCACGTGCGGGTGGTACGGGAACTTGACGTCCCGGGCCAGCGGCCCGCAGCGGACGTCCCGCTCGAGCCGCTCGCACTCGCCGATGCCCTGCACCAGCGGGACGAACACCACCGGCGAGATCGGCCGGAAGGTCCCGGAGCCGCGCAGGTGCATGACGAACGGCTCGTGCCGGGCCGCCACCGCGCGCAGGTGCTCCTCGACCTCGTCCAGGTCGGTGCTGTTCAGGGCCGTCGGCGGCAGCAGCGTGACGTGCGGCGGGATGTCGGCGGCGTTCGGGTCGCCGAGCCGCTCCCGCCAGCCCTGCAGCTCCGAGGTGTAGGGCTCCGGCAGGCCGACGGCCACCCCGATGTCACGGCGCACTAGCGCAGCAGCCCCACCCGGTCGCGGACCTTGTCCATGGTGTCCACGGCCACCTCGCGCGCCCGGGCGGCGCCGGCGAGCAGCACCTCGTCGAGGTAGCCGGGGTCGGCGACCAGCGCGGTGAACCGCTCGCGGACCGGGGCGAACAGCTCCACCACGGCCTCCGCGACGTCGCCCTTGAAGTCCCCGTAGCCCTTGCCGGCGTAGGCCGCCTCCAGCTCCGGGACCGCCTTGCCGGTCGCGACCGACAAGATGGTCAGCAGGTTGGAGATGCCCGGCTTGCCCTCCACGTCGTACGCCACCTCGCGGCCGAGGTCGGTGACGGCGCTCTTGATCTTCTTGGTGAGGACCTTCGGCTCGTCGAGGACCCACAGGGTGCCGTTGCCGCCGATCGACTTGCTCATCTTCTTGGTGGGGTCCTGCAGGTCCTTGATCCGCTCGCCGGCCTTCGCGACGTACTGGCCCGGCAGCCTGAAGGTGTCGCCGTACCGGCTGTTGAAGCGCTGGGCCAGGTCGCGGGTCAGCTCGAGGTGCTGACGCTGGTCCTCACCGATCGGGACCGCGTCGGCCTGGTACATCAAGATGTCGGCGGCCTGCAGCACCGGGTAGGTGAACAGCCCGACCGAGCCGGCGCCCTTGTCCTTGAACTGCGTCATCCGGCTGGCCTCGCCGAAGCCGGTCAGGCAGCCGAGGATCCAGCCGAGCTCGGCGTGCTCACGCACGTGCGACTGCACGAACACCGTGGAGCGCTGCGGGTCGACGCCCATCGCGAGCAGCTCGGCGGTCGCCTCCCGGGTGCGGGTGCGCAGCTGCGCCGGCTCCGGCAGGTCGATCACGGTGTGCAGGTCGGCCAGGAAGTAGAAGCACTCGTTCTCGTCCTGCATGGCCGCCCAGTGCTTGACCGCGCCCAGGTAGTTGCCGAGCTGGAAGCCGGCGCCGGTCGGCCGGATGCCGGAGAGCACGCGTGGGGCAGACATGGTGCTCAGTCTCGCAGAGCCCGCCACCTAGGGTTCAGCGCGTGTACGACGTCGCGGTGGTCGGGGCCGGTCCGGCGGGGTCGGCCGCAGCGCTCAGCGCGCTCCGCTCCCGGCCCGGCGCCCGGGTGCTGCTGCTCGACCGTCAGGACTTCCCGCGGGACAAGTCCTGCGGTGACGGCATCGCGCCGCACGCCCTCGACGAGCTGGCCCGGCTCGGCGCCGCGCAGGTGCTGCTCGACCGCGTCCCGGTGCGCCGGCTCCGGCTGGTCGGCCCGCGCGGGACCGAGGCCGCCACCGTCCTGCAGCGGCCCGACTACGTGGTGCCGCGCACCGTGTTCGACGCCCGGCTCGTCGCGGCCGCGGTGGCCCGCGGCGCGGAGCTGCGCCGGCACACCGTGCGGCAGCTGGAGGTGCGCGCCGACCGGGTCGTGCTGGACGGCACGATCGAGGCCCGGGTGGTGGTCGGCGCCGACGGGGCCAACGGCGTCGTACGGCGGCAGCTGGCGCTCCCGAAGCAGGACGAGGCCACCGTCGCGGTCGCGGTCCGCGGCTACGTGGCGTGGGAGACCGCCGCCCCGGAGCAGGTCATCGTCATGGACGGCCGGGACTGGCCGGCGTACGCGTGGCGGTTCGACGCCGGCGACGGCACCTCCAACGTCGGCTTCGGGATGCTGCTGCCGAGCCTGCGCGCCACCGGCCACGGCCGGCAGGCGCTGCACGAGCGGCTGGTCGAGCTGCTGCCGGAGGCCGCCGGTGCGCAGCGGCTGCGGTCGCACCACCTGCCGCTGTCCACCGGCCGCCCGGAGCAGCCACGGGGCCGGGTGCTGCTGGCTGGCGACGCGGCGTCGTTGGTCAACCCGCTGACCGGCGAGGGCATCTTCTACGCGCTGCTGTCCGGCCGGTTGGCGGGCCGGGCCGCGGTGACCGCCACCGACCCGGGGGCGGCGTACCGGTCGGCGCTCACCAGGGAGCTGGGGCGGCACCTGCAGCACACCACGCTGCTGGCGCGGGTGACCGCGCACCCACGGGTGCTGGACGCCGGCGTCCGGGCCACCCGGCAGGCACCGGGCGCCATGGACAGCCTGGTCGAGGTCGGGCTGGGCCGCGGGCTCATCACGGCACCGCTGGTCAGGGCGCTGCTGGCCGAGGCGGCCCGTTCGGTGCTGCGGCGCTAGGCCAGCGTGCTCCGGACCAGCTCGGCCTCCGCCGCGGCCAGCCGCACGACCTGCGCGGCGATGAACGCCTCGGCCCTGCCGCCGATGAGCGGGATGCCCACCTTGACCTCGCCCTCGATGATGTAGCGGCTGCCGTCCGCGGTCGGTTCGATCCGCATCGTGCCGCCCAGCCGGGCTGGGGCGCCCGCGAGCTCGGCGCTCCACGTGCCGTGCCGCTCGCCGCCCTCGGACGGCCCCCAGACGTCGGACTGGGTGGCCCGCGGGTCGCGCGGCAGGAACTTCTGCAGGAAGCCCGGCACCCCGTCCGGGAGGGCCCTCGACACGACCAGGGTCACGGCCCCGCCCGGACCGACGTCGCGGCGCACCGTGCGGCTGTCGTCATGCAGGTGGGCCGCCTTGGTCGCCGGCCAGTCCGGGCCGGTCAGGACGCCGAACAGGCCCTCGACCCCGGCCTGGCTGTCGAAGCTGCTGCTGAAGCGCTTGCCCACGTCAGCCCACCAGCGACCGCAGCACGTCCGCCTCCCGGGCGGTGAGCTTCTCGGTGATGCCGACGACCACGCCCTCAGCCTTGCCGCCGACCAGCGGGATCGACACCTTGGCGGTGCCCTCGACGACGTAGACGCAGCCGCTGCCGGCCGGCTCGAGCCGCATCGTGCCGTTGACCTTCGCCGGCGAGCCGGGGGTGTCGGCGACCCAGGTGCCGGCGCGCACGCCCTCGGTGGCGGCGCCCCAGGTGTCGGTCTGGGTCACCCGGCCGTCGGAGGGGAGGAACCTGGTGAGGAAGCCCGGGATGCCGTCGGGCAGCTTGCGGGAGACCACCAGCGTGACCGCTCCCCCGGCGCCGACGTCGCGGGACACGACCCGGCTGTCGTCGCCGAGCGCCGCCGCCTTCGCCGGTGCCCAGCCGGCCCCCGAGATGGCGGCGTACGCCGTCTCCACGTCGACGGGCACGTCGTACCGCACACTGATCTTGCCGGCCACCTCGGCTCCCTCCTGCACCACGTGGAGGCAGTCTGTCAGGAAGCTTCGGACTCCAGGTCCCGGACCAGCGGGCTGACCCGGACCCGGGCGACCCGGCGGCCGTCGAGCTCGGTGACCTCGAGCCGGTGGCCGTCGGCCTCGACCGCCTCGCCGGCCCGCGGCACGTGGCCGAGCGAGGCCATCACGAACCCGGCCAACGTCTCGTACGGCCCCTCCGGCAGCCGCACCCCGGTCTGCTCCTCCACCTCATCGAGGTTGAGCAGGCCGTCGGCCTCGACCTCGCCGCCACGGAAGCGGAGCGCCTCCTCACCGGGGGCGTCGTACTCGTCGCGGATGTCACCGATGACCTCCTCGATGAGGTCCTCGAGGGTGACGATGCCGGCGGTGCCGCCGTACTCGTCGACCACCATCGCGAGGTGGTGCCCCTCCCGGCGCATCTCCGACAGGCTGGGCAGCACCTTCTTGGTGCCGGGCAGCAGCTTCACGTCCCGGGTGACGTCCGCGACCTTGGTGGTGCGGGCCTTGGCGGCCGGCATCAGCAGGTCGCGGACGTGCACGAAGCCGAGGATGTCGTCCTGCCCCGAGCGCATCACGGGGTAGCGGGAGTGCGGGGCGGTGGCCGTGGCCTTGGCCGCCCGCGCCACCGACACCGAGCCGTCCAGGAACGCCACCTCGGTGCGCGGCACCATCACCTCGCGCAGCTGCCGCTCGCCGGCCGCGAACACCTCGTCGATGAGCTTGCGCTCGTCCTTGGTGAGGGACTCGTGCGCCGCGACCAGCCCACGCAGCTCCTCCTCGGAGATGGTGTCGCGCGCGGCCGACGGGTCGCCGCCGAGCAGCCGCACGATCAGGTCGGTGCTGCGGGACAGCAACCAGATGATCGGCCGGGAGATGCTCGCGATCCGGTCCAGCGCCGGGGCGAACGCGAGCGACACGGTCTCGGCCCGCTGCAGCGCGAGGCGCTTCGGCGCCAGCTCGCTGAAGACCAGCGAGAAGTAGGAGATGAGCAGCGTGACGACCACCAGCGCCACGGTGTCGGCGGTGCCGAGCGCGAGCCCCAGGTCCTGCAGGCCCAGCGACACCGGCTTGGCGAGGCGGGCGGCCCCGAACGCGGCGGACAGGAAGCCGGCCAGCGTGACGCCGACCTGCACGGCGGCGAGGAACCGGTTGGGGTTGCTGACCAGGTGCGCGACCCGGGCCCCGCGCTTGCCGCGCTCCGCCAGGGCGCGCGCCTGGCCCTCGCGCAGGCTCACCAGGGCGATCTCGGTCGCGGCGAAGACGCCACCGACGAGGATGAAGACGAAGACCAGGACGAGGTCGAGCCAGGGGATGCTCACGGCGCGCCGCCAGCAGAGCGACGCGCCTGAGTACTAGGAGGGTGATCCACGTCCTCAGCCTATCCGGGTACGGCGCAAGCCCCTCCTCCCTTGCGTCATCACCGGTACGCCGGGCCGCCGGGCCAGAACCGATGACGCTAGGCAGCCACCCCCCGCGTGCGTCATCACCGGTACGCGGGGGCGCCGGAGCAGAACCGATGACGCAAGCGGGGGCGGGGACGGCGGAAGGGCCCGCCTCGACAGGAGTGCGGGCCCTTCCGTGGCAGGTGTCTAGAAGTCGGCGAGCGCCGCGTTGAACGTCGCGCTGGGGCGCATCACCGCGTCGGTCTTGGCCTTGTCGACGTGGTAGTAGCCGCCGAGGTCCGTGGGCGAGCCCTGGACGCCGTTGAGCTCCGCGACGATGGTGTCCTCGGCCGCCGCCAGCTTCTCGGCGAGCGGGGCGAACAGCGCCGCCGCCTCGGCGTCGTCGGTCTGCCCGGCGAGCGCCTGCGCCCAGTAGAGCGCGAGGTAGAAGTGCGACCCGCGGTTGTCGAGCTGGCCGACCTTGCGGGCCGGTGAGCGGTTCTCCTCCAGGACCCGGCCGGTGGCCTCGTCCAGGGTGCGGCCGAGCAGCGCGGCGCGCGGGTTGCTCGTCTTCTCCCCCAGGAACTCGAAGGAGACGGCCAGCGCGAGGAACTCCCCGAGCGAGTCCCAGCGCAGGTAGTTCTCCTTGACCAGCTGCTGGACGTGCTTGGGCGCCGAGCCGCCGGCACCGGTCTCGAACAGCCCGCCACCGGCCATCAGCGGCACGATCGACAGCATCTTGGCGCTGGTGCCCAGCTCGAGGATGGGGAACAGGTCGGTGAGGTAGTCGCGCAGCACGTTGCCGGTCACCGAGATGGTGTCCTCGCCCTTGCGGGCCCGCTCGAGCGTGAAGCGGGTGGCCGCCGCCACGTCGAGCACCTCGAGCTGCAGGCCGTCGGTGTCGAGGTCGGCGAGGTAGGTGCGGACCTTCTTCAGCACCTCGGCGTCGTGCGCGCGGGTCTCGTCGAGCCAGAACACCGCCGGCACACCGGTCGCGCGGGCGCGGGAGACCGCGAGCTGCACCCAGTCCTTGATCGGCGCGTCCTTGGTCTGGCAGGCCCGGAAGATGTCGCCGGCCTCCACGGTCTGCTCCAGCACCACGGTGTCGCCGTCGACGACCCGCACCGTGCCGGCGCGCGCGATCTCGAAGGTCTTGTCGTGGCTGCCGTACTCCTCGGCCTTCTGCGCCATCAGGCCGACGTTGGGGGTGGTGCCCATCGTCGTGGGGTCGAAGGCACCGTGCACCTTGCAGTGCTTGACGGTCTCGTCGTAGAGCGCGGCGTAGGAGGAGTCCGGGATGACGTACTTGGTGTCCTGCAGCTGGTCGTCGGCGTTCCACATCTGACCGGAGCTGCGGATCGCGGCCGGCATCGAGGCGTCGATGATGACGTCGCTCGGGACGTGCAGGTTGGTGATGCCCTTGCTGGAGTCGACCATCGCCAGCGCGGGGCTGGTCTCGTACGTCGAGGTGATCGCCTTCTCGATGGCCTCGCGGGTGTCGGCCGGGAGCTTGTCGAGGGCGGACAGCACCGAGGCCAGCCCGTCGTTGGGGTCGGCCCCCACGGACGCCAGCGCCTCGCCGTACTGGGCGAACACGTCGGTGAAGAACTGCTTCACGACGTGGCCGAAGATGACCGGGTCGGAGACCTTCATCATGGTGGCCTTGAGGTGCACGGAGAACAGCACGCCCTGGTCCTTGGCGTCGGCGATCTCGCGGGCCAGGAAGGCCGTCAGCGCCGCCTTGCGCATGACCGCCGCGTCGACGATCTCGCCGGCCTGCACCGTCAGCGCGTCCTTGAGCACCGTGGCGGTGCCGTCGGCGGCGACGTGCTCGATCCGCAGCGTCGTCGGCGCGGCCAGCGTCACCGACGTCTCGGAGTGCCGGAAGTCGCCGTCCGCCATCGTCACGACGTGGGACTTCGTGTCCGGCGACCAGGCACCCATCGAGTGCGGGTGCTTGCGGGCGTAGCCCTTCACCGAGGCGGGGGCGCGGCGGTCGGAGTTGCCCTCGCGCAGCACCGGGTTCACCGCGCTGCCCTTGACGGCGTCGTACCGGGCCCGGGTGGCGCGGTCGTCGTCGCTCTGCGGGTTCTCGGGGTAGGCCGGCAGCGCGAAGCCGGCCGCCTGCAGCTCGGCGATCGCGGCCTTGAGCTGCGGGACCGAGGCGCTGACGTTCGGCAGCTTGATGATGTTGGCGTCCGGCGTCTTGGCCAGCTCGCCGAGCTCGTGGAGCGCGTCGGGCGCCAGGTCGAACGCCGCCAGGACCCGGGCGGCCAGGGAGATGTCGCGGGTCTCGATGTCGACGCCGGCCTTCCCGGCGTACGCCTGGAGGACGGGCAGCAGCGAGTGCGTCGCGAGGGCCGGCGCCTCGTCGGTGTAGGTGTAGATGATCTTCATCGGATGAGGCCGAGCTCGCGTACGGCGTCGCGCTCCTCGACGAGCTCCTGCACGGAGGCGTCGATCTTGCTGCGCGAGAAGTCGTTGATGTCGACGCCCTGGATGATCTCCCACCGGCCGTCCACGGCGCGGCACGGGAAGGAGCTGATCAGGCCCTCCGGGACGCCGTAGGAGCCGTCCGAGGGGATCGAGGAGGAGGTCCAGGCGGTGCCGTTGACCCAGTCGTAGACGTGGTCGATGGCCGCGTTGGCGGCCGACGCCGCGGAGGACTGGCCGCGGGCCTCGATGATGGCCGCGCCGCGCTTGGCGACGGTCGGGATGAAGGTCTGCTTGAACCAGCTCTCCTCGACCTGCTCGGCGGCGCTCTTGCCGTTGACCTTGGTCGTGTACAGGTCGGGGTACTGGGTCGCGGAGTGGTTGCCCCAGATCGTCATCTGCTCGATCCCGGTGACCGGGACGTTGAGCTTGCCGGCCAGCTGCGAGAGAGCCCGGTTGTGGTCGAGGCGCGTCATCGCGGTGAAGCGGTCAGCCGGGACGTCCGGGGCGTTCTGCTGCGCGATGAGGGCGTTGGTGTTGGCCGGGTTGCCGACGACGAGGACCTTGATGTCGTCCGCGGCGTGCGCGTTGATGGCCTTGCCCTGCGGGCCGAAGATGCCGCCGTTGGCGGCGAGCAGGTCGCCGCGCTCCATGCCCGCGGTGCGCGGCCGGGCGCCGACGAGCAGCGCCACGTTGGCGCCGTCGAAGCCGGTCTTGAGGTCGTCGGTGATGTCGATGCCGGCCAGCAGCGGGAAGGCGCAGTCCTCGAGCTCCATCGCGGTGCCCTCGGCGGCCTTGAGCGCGGGAGCGATCTCGAGCAGCCGGAGCCGGACCGGGGTGTCGGGGCCGAGCAGCTGGCCGGAGGCGATCCGGAACAGGAGGGCGTAGCCGATCTGGCCGGCCGCTCCGGTGACGGTGACGTTGACGGGGGTGGTGCTGGCCATGCCGGCGCTCCAGTGCTCTCGAGGATGCCGACAGCCTAGGAGGTCGGCTCAGAGGGTCGTCGGGATGGTGTTCGCCAGCACGACCAGCGCGAAGCCCATGACGAGCAGCACCGCGGCGTCCACGGCCCGGGAGCGGACCACCAGCAGGCCGGCCTGCCGGGCGGGCAGTGTCAGGCGCAGCGCGGCGCCCAGGCACAGCCCCAGGCCCACGACGCCGGTGCCGAGCCGCCAGCGGTCGAACACGGTGGTGAGGAGCAGGCCGATCGCCACCACGAACACGACCGCGGCCAGCGGCAGCTCCCGGTTCACGGGCGGGCGCACGGGTGCGGCGGTGCGGTCATGAACCAGGGCCTCCTCGGGGAAACGGACAGACAGTACCGAGCCGCCCGGTGTGTGACGTGTTGCCTCAGGGGTAGGGCAACGGGCAGGACAGATCGCCATCACCCTGAGAGGACCTGCCCTTATGGACACCCCACACCTGCGGCTCGAGGAGACCGGTGAGACGTTCGCCCTCAACGGCCCCTTGACCACGGTCGGGCGCGGCGAGGGGGTGGACATCTCGCTGGAGGACCCGAGCGTGTCCCGCCTGCACGCCGAGATCGTCCGCCGGGGCCCGCACGTCTACGTGTCCGACCTGGGGCTGTCGGTGAACGGCACCCGCGTCAACGGCCGGCCGGTGGGCCGGCGCGTGCTGCTCGAGGGCGACGTGCTGTCGTTCGGCACCGCCCGCACCCGGGTGAGCGGGCTGCAGGCCGGCGCGGAGGCCGACGACACGGTCGAGCTGCGCCGCATCTCGGCGCCGGACCTGACCCGCCGCGAGCTGGAGGTCCTCACCGCGCTGTGCCGGCCGGCGCTCCAGCAGGACGCGTTCGTCGCGCCGGCGACAGCGCACGAGATCGCCGACGAGCTGGTCGTCACCGAAGCCGCCGTCAAGCAGCACCTGCTGCGGCTCTACCAGAAGTTCCGGATCGCCGAGGGCGTCAACCGGCGAGCGCGGCTCGCCAACGAGGTGATCAGCGCGGGCGTCGTACGCCCGTTGCCGACCGACGTCGAGGCCGACGTCCGCCGCGCGGGCTGACCGCTCCCACCCCGCCGATCAGGAGCGGCCGATGCGGCGCTCCGCCGCCTCGACGCAGTTCTTGAACAGCATCGCGACCGTGGTGGGGCCGACGCCGCCGACCCGGGGGGTGATCGCCCCGGCGACCTCGTTGCAGGCCTCGTCGACGTCCGGCAGCAGCCGCTTGCCCTCGTACCGCACGCCGCCGCCGATCACGACCGCGCCCGGCGTGATGTGCTCGGGCTGCAGGATGCCCGGCACGCCCGCGGCGGCGATGACGATCTCGGCCCGCCGGGTGTAGTCGGCCCAGTTCTTCACGCCGGTGTGGACCACGGTGACGGCCGCGTTGGCGGTGTCGCGCTTCTGGGTGAGCAGCAGCGCCAGCGGCCGGCCGAGCGTGGTGCCGCGGCCCAGGACGCAGACCTCCCGCCCGGACACCGGGATGCCGTGGAAGGCGAGCAGCGCCTCGATGCCGGCCGGGGTGCACGGCACCGGGCCCGGCATCGACAGCGCCAGCCGGCCCATGTTGACCGGGTGCAGGCCGTCGACGTCCTTGTCGGGGTCCATCGCCAGCAGCGCGGCCTCGAAGTCGACCTGCGGGGGCGTCGGGTGCTGCACGAGCATCGCGTCGCAGCTCGGGTCGTCGTTGAGCCGCTCGATGGCCGCGATGACGTCGGCCGTCGTGGCGTCCTGCGGCAGCCGCTCGTGCGGGCTGGTGAAGCCCAGCTCCGCGGCCTTGGCCATCTTCATGCCGACGTACCCGGCGCTGGCCGAGTCCTCCCCGACCAGCACGGTGCCGAGACCCGGCGTGTGCCCAGCCTCCTTGAGGCGGGCGATGCGCGGCACCAGGTCGGCGAACACCGCCTCGGCAACGGGGGCTCCGGGGAGCAGGCGGGCGGTCATGCGCGGTGTCCGGTGGTCACGGGGCGCCAGCCTAGTCTCGGCGGGTGACCCCGCCTCCGCCGCTCGCCCTGCTCGCCTACCGGTTCGTCGGCTGGCGCCTCGGTCCCGACCACGCGCACTGGGTCCGCGACGACGTCGCCCGGCGCGGCTGGCTGGTCCGGCAGGGCGTCCCGGTGCTGGCCGCGGTGCTCGCCGTCGGCGGCGGCCTGACCGCCGCGGTCGGCGGCGACCAGGGCCGGATCGTGCAGGTGGTGGCCATCGTGGCCGCGATCAGCCTGTTCTTCCGCAGCTCGCTGCGCGAGCGGGCGCTGCGTCAGCAGGGCATCGACGCGGCGGGCACGCCGCTGGCGGAAGCCACCTGGTACGCCGACGACGCGGCTCGCCGCCGGCGCAACCTGCTGGCGACCACCTCGACCGTGGTCATGGTCGTCGGTGGCCTGGCGTTCCTGGCGGTCCGCTCCCGCACCTGACGGGCGCCCAGCCCGCCCTGCCGGGCTAGTGGAAGAAGTGCCGGGTGCCGGTGAAGTACATGGTGATGCCGGCCGCCGCGGCCGCCGCGACGACCTCGTCGTCGCGCACCGAGCCGCCCGGCTCCACGACCGCCCGCACCCCGGCGTCGAGCAGCACCTGCAGCCCGTCGGCGAACGGGAAGAACGCGTCCGAGGCGGCCACCGACCCGGCGGCCCGCTCGCCGGCCCGGGACACCGCCAGGCGGGCCGAGTCGACCCGGTTGACCTGGCCCATGCCGACGCCGACGGTGGCGCCACCGGAGGCGAGCAGGATGGCGTTGGACTTCACGGCCCGGACCGCGCGCCAGGCGAACGCCAGGTCCGCGAGCACCTCCGCGGACGCGGCCTCACCGGTCGCCAGGGTCCAGTTCGCCGGGTCGTCGCCGGGGGCCTGCAGCCGGTCCGCGACCTGCAGCAGCAGACCTCCCGAGACGGGCCGGAACTCGACCGTCTCGGCCACCCCGGCGGGGACGGTCAGCAGCCGGATCGAGGGCTTGTTCGACAGCAGCTCGACGACACCGTCCTCGTAGCCGGG
>JAOPVD010000101.1 GCA_025966295.1 Frankiales bacterium
ACGACCGCGGGCGAGCTGACGAGCTCGACGCACTCGTAGCCCTCGTGGCTGCCGTCGAGGTGGTCGAGCAGCCGCTCCCCGCCGCCGAGCAGGGTGGGCGCGAAGGCCACGTGCATCTCGTCGATCAGCCCGGCGCGCAGGTACTGCTGCACGGTCGCGGCGCCCCCGCCGACCCGGACGTCCTGCCCGCCGGCGGCGTCGAAGGCACGCTCGAGCGCCGCCTCGATGCCGTCGGTGACGAAGTGGAAGGTGGTCCCGCCGTCCATCGCGAACGACGGCCGCGGGTGGTGGGTGAGCACGAACACCGGGTGGTGGTACGGCGGGTTGTCGCCCCACCAGCCGGTCCAGTCCTCGTTGCCCCACTCACCGCGGACCGGGCCGAACATGTTGCGGCCGATGATGGTGGCGCCGATGCCCTCATCGCCGCGGGCGATGAACTCGTCGTCCAGACCGGATGCGCCGCCTTCCATGCCGTGCTGCCGGCGCGCCGACCGGGTCGCGAACACCCACTCGTGCAGCCGGGTCGCGCCGACCCCGAGCGGGTTCTCCTGGCTCTGGTTTGGTCCGGCCAGGAAGCCGTCGAGCGAGATCGACAGGTTGTGCGCGCGCAGCTTCGGCATGGTGCCTGCCTTTCGTCATCAGTACGACGGCGGGCGGCCGCGGAACTCATCGGCGGCCCGGTGCGCCGGTAGGCTGCCAGACTTCCATGACCTCCCTCACCCTGCCGCCCCTGACCCGGCGCCGGCCCGACTGGCTGGCCAGCCCGCGGGTGCTCCGCACCGAGGTGCTCGCGGGTCTCGTCGTGGCCCTCGCGCTGATCCCCGAGGCGATCTCGTTCTCGATCCTGGCGGGCGTCGACCCGCGGGTCGGGCTGTTCGCCTCGTTCACGATGGCGGTCACGATCGCCTTCACCGGCGGCCGCCCCGCGATGATCAGCGCCGCCACCGGCGCCGTCGCCCTCGTCGTCGCCCCGCTGGTGAAGGCGCACGGTCTCGACCACCTGATCGCGGCCGTCCTGCTCGGCGGGGTGCTGCAGGTGGCGCTGGCGCTCGCCGGCATCGCCCGGCTCATGCGGTTCATCCCGCGCAGCGTGATGATCGGCTTCGTCAACAGCCTCGCCATCTTGATCTTCATGGCCCAGCTGCCGCACCTGCTCGGCGTCACCTGGGTCGTCTACCCGCTGGTCGCGGCCGGACTGGTGGTCATCTACGGCCTGCCGCGCCTCACGACCGCCGTACCCGCGCCGCTGGTGGCGATCGTCGCGCTGACGATCCTGACGGTCACGGCCGCCATCACGGTGCCCACCGTCGGCGACGAGGGCGAGCTGCCCTCCAGCCTGCCGACCCTCGGCCTGCCGGCGGTGCCGTTCAGCCTCGACACCCTGGCCGTCATCGCGCCGTACGCGTTCGGCATCGCGCTGGTCGGGCTCCTCGAGTCGCTGATGACCGCCAAGCTCGTCGACGACCTCACCGACACTCGCTCCGACAAGACCCGCGAGTCGTGGGGCCAGGGCGTCGCGAACCTGGTGACCGGCTTGTTCGGCGGCATGGGCGGCTGCGCGATGATCGGTCAGACGATGATCAACGTGCGGTCCGGCGCCCGCACCCGCCTGTCCACGTTCCTGGCCGGCGTGCTGCTGCTGGTGCTGGTGGTGGCGCTCGGCGACCTGGTCGCGCTCATCCCGATGGCCGCCCTGGTGGCGGTGATGATCCTGGTGTCGGTCAGCACGTTCGACTGGCACAGCGTCCGGCCCGCCACCCTGCGCCGGCTGCCCAAGAGCGAGACGAGCGTGATGCTCGTGACCGTCGCCGTCGTCATCGCCAGCCACAACCTCGCGTACGGCGTCATCGCGGGCGTCCTGACCGCAGCCGTGCTGTTCACCCGCCGGGTCGCGCACCTCGTCGAGGTGACCCGCGTCGGCGAGCCCGACAGCAGCGCGGTCGTCTACGTCGTGCGCGGCCAGGTGTTCTTCGCGAGCAGCAACGACCTGGTCCACCAGTTCGACTACGCCGGCGATCCCGAGCAGGTCGTGGTGGACCTGTCCGGGGCGCACGTCTGGGACGCCTCCTCGGTGGCCGCCCTCGACGCCATCACGGCCAAGTACGCGAGGTACGGCAAGACCGTCGCGATCGTCGGGCTGAACGAGCCGTCGGCCCGGATCCATGACCGGCTGGCCGGTCAGCTCAGCAGCCACTGAGCCGGCCTGGACACCGGCGGCCCGCTGAGCCAGAGTGCGGAGCCCCGACGAAGGAGCCTGGCGCGTGGACTGGAAGCTCGAGCTCGTGGTGGTGCCGGTCTCGGACGTGGATCGGGCCAAGGCCTTCTACCAGGAGCAGGTGGGCTTCCACGTCGACGTCGACCACCGCGCCGGCGAGGACTTCCGGATCGTGCAGCTGACCCCGCCGGGCTCGGCCTGCTCGATCACGCTGATGCGGAACACCGAGGCACCGGGGTCGCTGCAGGGCCTGCACCTGGTCGTCACCGACATCGAGGCGGCTCGCGCCGAGCTGGTGGAGCGCGGCGTGCCGGCCACCGAGATCTACCACTTCGAGCAGGGCGGGCAGGTGCCCGGGCCGGATCCCGCGCGCGCCGACTACGCCTCGTTCCTGTCGTTCGCCGACCCCGACGGCAACGGCTGGCAGGTGCAGGAGCGCCGGGGCGTCAGCGGCTGAGGTAGTACCGGCCCTGCGCCTTGGTGCCCTCGGTGGGCAGCTCCAGGGCCCAGAGCTGGGCGCCCTTCACCTCGACCACCTGGCCGTCACGCACCAGCTGGTCCACGACCTTCTGCACGGCCGACAGGGACAGCCCCAGGGCCGCGAGCCACTGGCCGACTGGCTGTCCCTCGGCGGTCGCCGGGTCGTGGCCGTAGGCAGCGGCGATCGCCAGGCCGACGTCCCCGATGCTGCGTGGCTGCCGGGAGACCACGGCGAGCACGTCCTGGGGGGTCGGGTCCATGCCTTGCAGCGTAGGCGGGGTGGGCGGGGGGTTACGTGCCGAAGCCCTCGCGCACCTTGTCGGCCACGCCGAGCAGGTTGAGCTCGAAGGTGTAGCTCTGCTCGATGCGGTAGCTCTTGTGCACGTCCCACAGGTCGATCGCCGCGAGCGACTCCTTGGCCATCCGGATCACCTGCGGGTCCTTGGCGGCGATGGTGTGCGCGACCTCGAGCGCCTTGGCGCGCAGCTGGTCGCGCGGCACCACGTGCAGCACCGAGCCGAACGCGTGCAGCTCCTGCGCCGTCGCGGTCGCCGAGGTGTAGACCATCGCGCGGGCCTTGTGCAGCGGCACCAGCCGGGACAGGTGGGTGGCCGCGCCCAGGGCACCGCGGTCCACCTCGGGCAGCCCGAACGTCGCGTCGTCGGAGGCGATGACGATGTCGCTGTTGCCGGCCAGCCCGATCCCGCCACCGAGGCAGAAGCCCTGCACCGCGGTGATGACCGGCACCGGGCAGTCGTAGCAGGCCCCGAAGGCGGCGTGGCAGCCGCGGTTGGCGCCGACCAGGGCGTTGAAGGTCTCGTCGTTCTGGAACTGCTTGATGTCGACGCCGGCGTTGAAGCCGCGGCCCTCGGCGCGCAGCAGCACCACCCGGGTGGCCTCGTCCCGGCCGGCCGACAGGATCGCGTCGGCGAGGTCGAACCAGCCCTTGACCGGCAGGGCGTTGACCGGGGGATGGTCGACCACGACCTCCACGACGCCGTCGTCGTGGCGCTCGGTGCTGATCACGGGGTGCTCCTACGGGTGTTGGCTGGAGACGGACACGACCTCACCCGTCATGTACGACGAGTAGTCGCTGGCGAGGAAGACGATGACGTTGGCGATCTCCCACGGCTCGGCCGGGCGCCCGAAGGCCTCCTTGGCCGCCAGCTCCGCGAGCAGCTCGTCGGTGGTGACCTTGGCCAGGAACGGGTGCATCGCCAGCGACGGGGAGACCGCGTTGACCCGGACGCCGTGCTTGGCGCCCTCCACCCCGGCGGTCCGGGTCAGGGCCATCACCCCGGCCTTGGCGGCGGCGTAGTGCGCCTGCCCCTCCTGGGCCCGCCAGCCGATGACGCTGGCGTTGTTGACGATGACGCCGTACCCCTGGGCCTGCATGAGCCGCAGCGCGGCGCGGGTGCACCGGAAGGTGCCGTTCAGCGTCACGTCCAGCACGCTGTGCCACTGCTCGTCGGTCATGTCGACCAGGGCCGCGGTGCCGCCCAGCCCGGCGTTGTTGACGAGCACGTCGATGCGGCCGTGGGTGCGGACCGTCTCGTCGAGCAGCCGCTGCACGTCCTGCTCGACGGTCACGTTGCAGGTCACCGCGAGCACGTCGCCGAGCTGGGCGGCGGCCTCGCCGAGCCGGCGCTCGTGCCAGTCGGAGACGACGACGGTCGCGCCCTCCTCCTGGGCCCGCTGGGCGGTGGCGAAGCCGATGCCGGTGCCGGCGGCGGCGGTCACGACCACCACCTTGCCGGCGAGCAGGCCGTGGCCGGGGACGTACGGGGGGGCGGTCACGCGAGGCGCTCCAGGGTCGCGGTCGCCTCGGCGACGATCCGGTCGAGCAGCTCCTGGCAGGACGGCAGGTCCTCGATGACGCCGACCACCTGGCCGCTGGCCAGCACCCCCAGGTCGGGGCGGCCGTCGACCATCGCGGCCTTGAGCAGCATCGGGGTGTTGGCCGCCATCACCAGCTGCGACAGCGACAGCTCGGCGCTCCTGCGCATCGCCAGGCCCTCGGTGACGACGTCCTTCCACGGCGTGCCGGACAGCTTCTGGAAGGCCACCGCGTTCTTCAGCGCCCGGGTCATCCGGCCCAGCGCCCGGCTCCTGAGCAGCTCCTCGACGAACGCGGTCCGCAGCACCCGGTGCGGCACGCCGTCGACCTCGGTGGTGACGACGGTGTCGGCCACCCCCTTGGCCAGGTAGACGTCCTTGACCTGCTGCGAGACGGCGCTGTCGGAGGTGAGCAGGAAGCGGGTGCCCATCGCGATGCCGGCGGCGCCGTAGGCCAGCGCGGCGACCAGGCCGCGGCCGTCGAAGAAGCCGCCGGCCGCGATCACCGGGATGTCGACGGCGTCGACGACCTGCGGCAGCAGCACGGTGGTGGGCACCTGGCCGGTGTGGCCGCCGCCCTCGCCGCCCTGCACGATGACGGCGTCGGCGCCCCACGCCGCGACCTTCTCGGCGTGCCGCTTCGCGCCGATGCTGGGCACCACCACCAGGCCGTGGTCCTTGCAGCGCTTGATGAGGTCCTGCTTGGGGGCCAGCGCGAAGGACGCGACCCGGACGCCCTCCGCGGCCAGCAGGTCGATGCGCTGCGCGGCGTCGGGGGCGTCGGCCCGCAGGTTGACGCCGAACGGCTTGGCGGTGCGGCGCTTGGTCTCGGCGATGGCGGCGGCCAGCTCGTCGTACGACATGGTGGCCGAGGCCAGGATCCCCAGGCCGCCGGCGTTCGCGGTCGCGGACGTCAGCCGGGCACCGGAGACCCAGCCCATGCCGGTCTGCACGACCGGCACCGCGACACCGAACAGCTCGGTGGCGCGGGTCGTCAGCGCGGGGTGGAGCGTCGTCACGCCGGGGCCACTTCCTTGGCACGCAGGTTCTTGGGGTCGAGCACCTCGCGGATGAGGCGGAGCTCCTCGTCGGTCGGCAGCCGCGACTCCACCACGTCGTCGACGTGCAGGGCGAACCCGGTCGCGGCCTGCACGTCCTCGACCGTGACGCCGGGGTGCACCGACAGCAGCCGCATGGTGCCGCCGGGGCCGGCCAGGTCGAGGACGGCGAGGTCGGTGACGACCCGGCGCAGGTCGTGGAACGGGCCGCCGTCCTTGTCGGTGCCGACGCCGCTGACCATGTCCACCCGCTCGACGAAGACCCGCGGCGAGTGCTTGGGCACCCAGTACGACGTCGCGTGGTTCACGGTGTTGCCCGGGGCGCCGCGCACGCCGAGCAGCTGGTTGGTCGGCTTCTCGAACGGCCCGATGCAGCTGATGTTCTGGTTGCCGAACCGGTCGAGCTGGGAGGCCCCCATCATCACGTGCCGGCGGCCGGCCCAGACGATGTCGAAGACCGCCCGAAACGGCAGCCAGGCCTCCACGGTCGCCGGGGGACGGCCGCCGAGCGGCCACGGGCCGGCGACGTAGGACGCCTCGCCGTCGGACAGCAGCAGGTCCGGCTCGAAGGTCTCCCGGGCCAGCCGGGCGCCCAGCGACGGGACCAGCGCCATCGGGCTGACCAGGATCTCCCCGTCGCCGCGGAACGCCTCCGCGCAGGCGACCGCGCAGACCTCGGCCCTGGTCACGTCACTCATGCGGCGTCCCTCTCCTCGCGCCAGGCCTTCACCGCGGCCTGGTACGACGCCTCGTCGCCGTCGAGGAAGCGGGCCCGGAAGGCGGCCCACGCAGCCGGGTCCTTGGCCGCCGTGACGTACTCCCGCTGGAACGCCTCGTCGCGGTCGTAGTCGGGGACGCAGGAGGTGAAGTGCGCGCCGTGCGGCGCCTCCACCACGCCGTGCACCATCCAGCGGGCGATCCGGGTGCGGGTCAGCTCACCGAGCTCACCGGCCGGCACGATCCGCTCGCAGGACAGGTAGGCCTTCTCGGCGGCCTGGCAGAACAGGTCGTCGAAGTACAGGTCCGGGCCGTGGAAGGCGGCGTTGCCGCGGGCGTCCGCCACGTTCAGGTGCACCAGCGCGGCATCGAGGTGCAGCGCCGGCACCGCGAGCAGCTGCTCGCCGCCGTACGGGTCCTGGACCGTCTTGAGCCCGGGGTTGACCCGCATCACGTCGGAGCCGAGGCCGGCCCGGGTGGGCAGGAACGGCAGCCGGGCGGCGGCGGCGTACAGCCCCCACTGCACCATCCCCTCGTCCCACTCGACGGCCTCGACGGCGCCCGCCTTGCGGGCGGCCTGGAAGTGCGGCTCGAGCGGGATCGAGTCCAACGACACGAAGCCGTAGACCAGCTTGTTCACCTTGCCGGCGGCGCAGAGCAGCCCGACGTCCGGGCCGCCGTAGGACACGACGGTGAGGTCGGTGAGGTCGGAGCGCACGATCGCGCGGACCAGCGACATCGGCTTGCGCCGTGACCCCCAGCCGCCGACGCCGATCGTCATGCCGGAGCGCAGCTCGGCGACGACCTGCTCCTCGGTCATCCGCTTGTCGGCCATCTACCGCCCTGCTCTCTGGAAGGCCAGCCGGCGCAGCGAGCGGCTGTCGCCGTGCATGAGCGCGGTGGTCCACGCCCGCTTGAAGTACAGGTGCGCGTTGTGCTCCCAGGTGAAGCCGATCCCGCCGTGCAGCTGGATGCTGTCGCCGGCCACCTGCACGAAGGCATCCGCCGCCACCGCCTTGGCCAGCGGGGCGGCGACCGGCAGGTCGTCGGTGGCCCGCGCGGCGTACCAGGCCGAGGAGGTCGCGGCCTCGACCGCGACGGTGAGGTCGGCGATCCGGTGCCGGAGCGCCTGGAAGGAGCCGAGCGGCCGGCCGAACTGCTCGCGCACCAGCAGGTGCTCGACGGTCAGCTCGAGGACCCGCTGGGCGGCGCCGACCGACTCGGCTGCCAGCGCCACGTGCAGCAGGTCGCGGGCGTGGTGGGCGGTGCCGATCACCCGGCCGGGCCGGGCCTCGACCCGGGCCTGCGGCCGGGTCGGGTCCAGCGGCTCGAGCGGGGTGGCGGTGAAGTCCTCGACGACGGTGAGGTCGTCGCCGTCGGCGAGCAGCAGCAGGGACGCACCGGCGGCATCGACGACCTGGTCGAGCCGGCCGTCCAGGGCCAGGGCGGCGGTGACCGAGCCGTCGGCCAGCCCAGCCAGGTGGGGGGTGTCGCCGAGCTGCTGCAGGGCGGTCGCAGCGACGACCGAGGACAGGTACGGCGCCCGCAGCAGGACCCGGCCGGTCTCCTCGAGCACCGCGCACGCCCAGGCGAACGGCACCCCCTCGGCCGGCAGCGACATCAGGCCCAGCTCGGTCGTCAGCCGCTTCCAGAGCGCCGGGTCGTCGTGCAGCTGGGACCGCACCGAGACCTGGGCGCTCAGGAAGGCGCGGGTGGCGGCCCGCAGGTCGTCGAGGTCGCTCACGGGCGGTCCCTCGGGAGCTTCCAGCGCCGCTCGGCGATGACGTTGCGCTGCACCTCGTTGCTGCCGCCGTAGATGGTGTCGGAGCGGGTGAACAGGAAGAGGTTCTGCAGCGGCGTGAGCTCGCGGTCGACCAGCAGCGCCGCCGGCCCGGCGACCGCCATCGCCAGCTCGCCGAGCTGCTGGTGCCAGGGCGCCCACAGCAGCTTGTTCACGTTGGCCTCGACGCCGGTGCTGGCGGCCGCGTCGCTGTCGAGGGTGCGCAGCGCCTGGTGCTTGAGCACCTGCAGGCCGGCCCAGGCGTCGACCAGCTGGTCCTCGAAGTCCGGAAAGGTGCCGTTCCGGCGGGCCAGCTCCAGGACCTCGTCGTACTCGCGGGTGAAGCCGACCTGCTGGCCGAGCGTGGAGATGCCGCGCTCGAAGGCGAGCAGCCCCATCGCGACCCGCCAGCCGTCGCCGCGGGCGCCGACCACGTTGTCGGCCCCGGTCAGGGCGTCGTCGAAGAAGACCTCGTTGAACTCCGAGGTGCCGGTCAGCTGCACGATCGGCCGGACCTCGATGCCGGGCTGGTCCATCGGCACGAGCAGGAACGACAGCCCGCGGTGCCGCTCCGAGCCGTCCTCGGTGCGGGCGATGACGAAGCACCAGTCGGCGAGGTGGGCCAGCGAGGTCCAGACCTTCTGGCCGGTGACGTGCCAGCCGTCGTCCTGCAGCACGGCCCTGGTGCGCACCGCCGCGAGGTCGGAGCCGGCGCCCGGCTCGGAGTAGCCCTGGCACCACAGCTCGGTGCCGGCCAGGATGCCGGGCAGGAAGCGGTCCTGCTGCTCCTGGCTGCCGAAGGCGATGAGGGTCGGGCCGGCGAGCTGCTCGCCGATGTGCCCGATCCGGGCCGGGCCGCCGGCCTGGGCGTACTCCTCGTGGAAGGCCACCTGGTCCTCGATCGAGGCGCCGCGGCCGCCGACCTCGGTCGGCCAGCCCAGCCCGATCCAGCCGCCGCGGCCGAGCTCCTGCTCCCAGGCGGTGCGCAGCCCGACGTGCTCGTGCTCGCGGCCGGGGCCGCCGGTCCCGACCAGCGGGGCGAACTCGCCGACCAGGTGCGCGGCCAGCCAGGTCCGGACCTGTTCGCGGAAGGTCACTGCCCGTAGACCTTCTCGGGCTGCGGCGCCTTGTCCAGCAGCCGCCGGACGGCCGGCCCGACATCCTCGACGGGCCAGCGGTCGCCGCGGTCCTCGCGCGGGCCGTGCTGCCAGCCGTCGGCCGGGCTGATGATGCCGGCCTCCACCTCGAACACCCGGCCGGTGACGTCGCAGTCGGCGCTGGCCAGCCAGACCACCAGCGGCGAGACGTTCTCCGGTGCCATCGGGTCGAAGCCGGTCGCCGGCTTGGCCATGGTCCGGGCGAACACCACCTCGGTCATCGGGGTGCGGGCGGCTGGCGCGATGGCGTTGAGCTTGACGCCGAAGCGGCTCATCTCGACCGCGGCGACCTGGGTCAGGGCCACCACGCCGGCCTTGGCGGCGGAGTAGTTGCCCTGTCCGACGCTGCCCATCAGGCCGGCACCGGAGGAGGTGTTGACGACTCGGGCGTCCACGGGGGAGCCGCCCTTGGCCTGCTCCTTCCAGTACGCGGCGGCGTGCCGCAGCGGCACGAAGTGGCCCTTGAGGTCGACCTGCAGCACCAGGTCCCACTCGGCCTCGGACATGTTCACGAGCATCCGGTCGCGCACCAGGCCGGCGTTGTTGACCAGCGCGTCAAGCCGGCCGTAGGCGTCGACGGCGGTCCGCACCAGCTCCTCGCCGTAGGCCCAGTCGCTGACGTCGCCGAGGGAGGCGACCGCCGAGCCGCCGGCGGCGCGCACGTCGGCGGCCACCTGTTCGGCCGCCGGTCCCACGTCGTTGACGACCACCCGGGCGCCGTCGGCCCCGAAGGCGAGCGCGTGCGCCCGCCCGATGCCCTGACCGGCGCCGGTCACGATGACGACCCGTCCGTCGCTGATGCCCACCGCCGCAACCTAGCAAGCGCTTGGTCGTTCGGCTACCGTGCCGGCATGCAGCACATGGAGCTGACGGACGACCAGCGGAGCCTGCAGCAGGAGCTCCGGTCCTACTTCGCGGCGATGCTGCCCCCGGAGGTCCGCCGCGCCCTCGGCGGTGAGGGCGACAACCCCGAGCTGTGGCGCCGGCTGGTGCGGCAGCTGGGCCGGGACGGCTGGCTCGGACTGGGCTGGCCGACCGAGTACGGCGGCGGCGGGGCCGGGCCGTTCGAGCAGCTCATCTTGTTCACCGAGGTCCAGCGGGCCGGTGCGCCGTTCCCGTTCGTCACCGTCAACACGGTCGGGCCGACGCTCATGGCGCACGGCACCCAGGCGCAGAAGGACCGCTACCTGCCGGGGATCCTGGCCGGCGAACAGGTCTGGGCGATCGGCTACACCGAGCCCGGCTCCGGCACCGACCTGGCCTCGCTGCGCACCCGGGCGGTCCGCGACGGCGACGCCTGGGTGGTGGACGGCAACAAGGTCTACACCTCCGGTGCCGGCCACTCCGACTACATCTGGCTGGCGGTCCGCACCGACCCGGACGCCCCCAAGCACAAGGGCATCTCGATCCTGGTCTGCCCGACCACCGCGCCCGGCTTCTCCTGGACGCCGCTGCACACGGTCGGCGGCAACACCACCTCTAGCACCTTCTACGACGGGGTCCGGCTGCCGCTGGACAGCGTCATCGGCGAGGTCGATGGCGGCTGGCGGCTGCTGACCAGCCAGCTCAACCACGAGCGGGTCGGCCTGGCTGCGTTCTCCGGCCGGACCGAGGCGCTCTGGGACCTGGTGCGCGACTGGTGCGTCGGGACCGGCATCGCCGAGGAGCCGCTGGTGCAGGCCGACCTGGCCCGGACCTACGCCCAGGTGGAGGCGATGCGGCTGCTCAACTGGCAGCTCACCGGGACCGTCGCGGCCGGCGCGGTCGGCGTCGCGGACGCCAGTGCCGCCAAGGTCTTCGGCACCGAGACGCACGCGGCGGTGTGCCGCACGCTGTTCGGGCTGCTCGGCGCGGCCGGCGTCCGCCGGCAGGGCTCGCCAGGGGCGGTGCTCGACGGCCGGGTCGAGGTGCTGACCCGCGGCGCCGTCGTGAACACGTTCGGGGGAGGGGTCAACGAGGTGCTGCGCGACTTGATCTGCACCACCGGCCTGGGCATGCCGCGGGGGACCCGGTGAGCGAGCAGACCGACGCCCTGGTCGGGCTGGCCGCCGACATCTTCCGCGGCCGCACCGCGAACGAGCAGCTGGCCAAGGTGGAGGCCTCGGAGAACCGCACCGACGAGGACCTGTGGCGCGAGCTGGCCGAGGCCGGGCTGGTCGGCATCGCCGTACCGGAGGAGCACGGCGGCGCCGGGCTCGGGCTGACCGAGGTGTGCCTGCTGCTCGAGCAGCAGGGCCGCTTCCTCGCGCCGGTGCCGCTATGGGAGACCACGGTCGCGGCGCTGGCGGTGGCCCAGGGCACCCCGCAGCAGCAGGCCCGCTGGCTGCCTGCGGTGGCAGCCGGTACGGCGAAGCTGTCGCTGGCCGCTGCGCTCTCGGGACCGCAGCCGGTCGCCTGGGACGGCACCGCGCTGCGCGGCACCGCACTGGTGTCCGGCGCCTCGCAGGCCCTGGTGGTGGTGACCGACGCCGGCGTGCTGCTGGCCGAGACGCCGGCGGGGGAGCCGGTCGTCACCACCAACCACACGCTGGCCTTCGACGTCGACCTGACCGGCGTGCCCGCCGAGCCGCTCACCGTCGAGGCCGAGTGGGTCCTCGACGTCGCCCGGCTCGGCCTCGCCGCCCAGCAGCTGGGGGTCGCCGAGGCCGGCGTCCGGGAAGCCGCCCAGCACCTGTCCGGCCGCGAGCAGTTCGGCCGGCCGCTGGCGACCTTCCAGGCCACCTCGCAGCAGCTCGGCGACGCCTACTGCGACGTGCAGGCGATGCGGGCCACCCTCGGCCAGGCGGTCTGGGCGCTCGGCAACGGACCGGCGCGCACCGCGGTCGACGTCGCGACCTGGTGGGCCACCGACGCGGCCGAGCGGATCCAGCACACCGTGCAGCACCTGCACGGCGGGCTGGGGGCGGACACGACGTACCCGGTGCACCGCCGGCTGCTCTGGACGATGCGCGCCAACGCGCTGCTGGGCGGCCCGTCCCGCCAGCTGGCCCGGCTCGGTGCCGCGCTCGTCGGGCCAACTGGTTGCGTAGCGAATACATCTGTGTGACAGTGGGGGCATGGCGCTCGACGAGCTGGTCCGGTCGCTCAACGACCTGTACCGGCTGTCCGGGTCGGCCCGGGTCCACGCCGACACGGTGCGCACCACCGGCGTGTCGATCACGCAGACCGGGCTGCGCTTCCTGTCCCTGATCGAGGACTCGCCGCGGATGTCGGCGACCGACCTGGCCGGCGCCCTCGACGTCAGCCAGCCGACCGCGAGCCGGGTGCTGCAGGGCCTGGAGAGCGACGAGTACGTGGTGCGGCACCAGAGCGACCGCGACGGGCGGCTGTCCCACTACGTCACGACAGGCAAGGGCCGCCGAGCGCTGGCGAAGGTGCACCAGTACCACGTCGACCGGCTGGCGTTCGCCCTGCGCGACGCCGATCCGAAGCACCAGCAGGCGATCACCGCGGCCGTCACCGAGCTGGTGGCGCTGCTGCACGGAGCCGCGCAGGGAAAGGGCAGGCGCACCGCATGAGGAGGAGCCACCGATGAGCGAGGCAGTGCGCACGATCGAGGCGGGCAGGCCCCCCGAGCGGTTCGCGCGCGGCTGGCACTGCCTGGGGCTGGTGCGTGCCCTCGGGGACGGGCAGCCGCACGGCATCGAGGCCTTCGGCACCAAGCTCGTCGTGTGGCAGGGCGCCGACGGGGAGCTCAAGGTCCTCGACGCCTACTGCCGGCACATGGGCGGTGACCTGTCGCAGGGCACCGTGCAGGGCGACAACGTCGCCTGCCCGTTCCACTCCTGGCGATGGGGCGGCGACGGCAAGTGCCAGCAGATCCCGTACGCCCGCCGGGTTCCGCCGCGGGCCCGCACCCGGGCCTGGACCACGCTGGTCCGGGACGGCCAGCTGTTCGTCTGGAACGACCCGGAGGGCAACCCTCCGCCGGAGGGCGTCACGATCCCGGAGATCCCCGGCTATGCCGACGGCGAGTGGACCGACTGGGTGTGGGACCAGACGCTGGTCGACAGCTCCCACTGCCGCGAGATCATCGACAACATGGTCGACATGGCCCACTTCTACTACATCCACAAGGGCCTGCCGACGTACTTCAAGAACGTCTTCGAGGGGCACGTCTGCACCCAGTACTACGCCGGCACCACGCACGAGATCGCGGCCACCGGGCTGCCCATCGACATCGGCCAGTACGAGGGCCAGCAGACCAAGTCCGATGCCACCTACTGGGGCCCCAGCTACCTGGTGGACAAGCTGTGGAACTCCTACGGCGACCTGACCATCGAGTCGGTGCTCATCACCTGCCACTACCCGATCAGCAGCACCAGCTTCATGCTGCTGTACGGCATGGTGATGAAGAAGCTGCCGGGCATGGACGACGCCACCAACGCGATGATCGCCCAGAAGATGCTCGCGATGATCGGGGAGGGCTTCCTCGAGGACGTGAAGATCTGGAAGAACAAGACCCGGATCGACAACCCGCTGCTCTGCGAGGAGGACGGTCCGGTCTACCAGCTTCGTCGCTGGTACGAGCAGTTCTACGTCGACGTCGCCGACATCACCCCCGAGATGTCGCAGCGGTTCGAGTTCGAGATCGACACGACCAAGGCCGTGGACTTCTGGCAGAAGGAGCTCATGGAGAAGGAAGCAGCGAAGGCCTCGTCGAGCTGATGGACCCCGTCCAGTGCAGCCGGTGCGGCACCACAGTCGAGGTGTCCAAGGCCAGCGCTGCCCAGACCTCCATTCAGTGGTACGGCGACAGCTCGAGCTGCCCGCTCCGCGCTGACCTCTCCGTAGGGGACACCTGCCCTTATCTGTCGGACTCGATCCGTGACGCCGTACTCGAAGGTCGTATCGAGGTACCGGCCACGTGAGCTCTGAGCAGCTGCGACTGAAGGTGCTCGAGGTCGTCCAGGAGACCGGCGATGCCCACTCCCTGGTGTTCGAGGCACCGGAGGGACTGACCTACAAGCCGGGCCAGTTCCTGACGTTGCGGCTGCCCTGCGCCGACGGAACGGTGGCGCGCTGCTACTCGCTGTCGAGCGCGCCCGACGTCGACGACCACCTCAAGGTCACGATCAAGCGGGTGGTCGATGGCCGCGGATCGAACTGGGTCTGCGACTCGGTGAAGGCCGGCGACGAGGTCGACGTACTCGCTCCCTCAGGGACGTTCACGCCGAAGGACCTCGACAGCGACCTGCTCCTGCTCGCCGGCGGCAGCGGCATCACGCCGGTGATGAGCATCATCAAGTCGTCGCTGGCCAAGGGCAAAGGCCGGATGCTGCTGGTCTACGCCAACCGGGACGAGAAGTCGGTCATCTTCCACGCCGACCTGCGGGCACTCGTCGCCGAGCACCCAGACCGGCTGCTCGTGCTGCACTGGCTGGAGAGCGTGCAGGGGCTGCCTTCGCTCAAGCCGCTGCAGGAGATGGTGCGCCCGTGGGCGCACGCCAACGCGTTCATCTGCGGGCCGGCGCCGTTCATGGACTGCGCTGCCGATGCCCTCAAGGGCCTGGACTTCTCGCGCGATCGAATCCACATCGAGCGGTTCACGTCGCTCGCCGGTGACCCCTGGACCGAGGTGCAGGCCGCGCCGCCCGTCGAGGGCGAGCCGACGGTTGCCCTGACGGTCGACCTCGATGGCGAGACGCACGAGCTGCAGTGGCCGGAGAGCCAGAAGCTGCTCGACTTCCTGCTCGACAAGGGCCTGGACGCTCCCTACTCGTGCCGCGAGGGCGCGTGCAGTGCGTGCGGCGTGATCCTCGTCGAGGGCGAGGTCGTCATGGACAACAACTCGGTGCTCGAGCAGGAGGACCTTGACGAGGGGTGGCGGCTCGCCTGCCAGTCGCGGCCCGTCAGCGACACCGTGAAGGTCAAGTACGACTGACGCCGGCGGCTAGGCGCCAGTCAGCAGCTGGTCCAGTCTCTCGAGCGTCTTCTCCATGCTCGGGATCCACTGCCGACCGTCTTCT
>JAOPVD010000140.1 GCA_025966295.1 Frankiales bacterium
GGCGGGCTACCGGCCACCGGTGGGGTCCCGCTCCTGGGCGCCCTGGCCCTGCTGCTGCTCGGCACGGCCGCCGTCCTGCGGCGCCGTACCCGCGAGGGGATCAGCCCGGGGCGACCGTGACCTTGTCGCGGATCTGACCGTCGCGGCCCTTCACCAGCAGCTCGCCGCCGCCGAGGTTGCGCACGATCTCGCGCCCGCGCTCGATCGCTTCCTGCTGCGTGCCGAGCACGTCGCTCACGCGCTCCCGGTTCTCGCGCTCCACGGCCCAGCCACCCTCGGGGTACTCCACGACCCAACGGTCATTCGCTGCCACGCCCTCGCCCTTCGTCGCTCCGCTGCGGACCCCGTCAGGGGGCCTGAGCAGTTCATCTCCGGAGGGCAACGCCACGAAACGAGCACCAAAAAACCGCAGGTCACCAGCTCTGACCTGCGGCTTTGCTGGTGGGCGATACTGGACTCGAACCAGTGACCTCTCGCGTGTGAGGCGAGCGCTCTAACCAACTGAGCTAATCGCCCGAAGGCGTGCGGGAACGATAGCGGATCGGCTCAGGTGATGATGCCCTTGGCCTTGTCGACGAGGCCGTAGTGCGACGCGAGCACGAGCGCGAGCACGAACAGAATGATCCCGCCGCTGGTCACCAGGCCGGTCCGCAACGGGTGGGCCTTGGCGTTCTCCCAGGTTTCCTGCGCCTGCGCCTTGGCCTTGTCGACCCAGCGCTCGGCGAAGTCGAACTCCAGCGCCCAGATCACCAGGCCGATGAGGATCGGCGGGATGGTGAAGGGGCCGGGCAGCACCGACAGGGCCAGCCCGAGGGCGATGAACGCCCCGCCGAGCAGGAACACGGCAGCATGGACGAGGAGGTCACCGGCGGGCAGCTTGCGCAGGCGATCGCGCAGGTTCCAGGGGGTCACCGAAACAGTGTCGCCCACAGCGCTCTCAGGCGTCACCGGCCACCACCGCGGGCTGGGTGCTCAGCGGCGGCGCGGTGCGGCCCTTCTCGCGGGTGACGACAAGGGTCTTGACGGCGCCGTCGCCCGCCAGCTTCAGGCCGTTGACGACCGTGAGATCGGCGGAGCGGACGTCGAAGGCGCCCACCGCCCGTACGTCCCCGAACCGGCTCTTGGCCCACAGCACGTAGATGCTGTCGGCGCGGTCGTTCGCCGACACCCCGCGGAGCACGAGCGACACGGTGCCGTCGTGCACGACCGCCACCGCCCGGCTGCCGTCCGCACCGGCGAGGTCGACCGTACGGGCGCCCGGGGCGAGCAGGCTCTGCACCGCCGTCCGGAAGGCGACCTCCTGGGCCTGCAGGTCGTCGTTGCGGCTCTGCAGCCCGACGTTGACGATCAGCAGCGCGGCGACGAGGACCAGCGAGGCGGCCACGCCCACGAGCGCGGTGGTGAGCCGGACGGTGCGGCTCTGCCGGTGCGCGCGGGCGGCCTCGAGGGAGACCGGCTGCGGGAACGCCCCGGCGCGCCCGGACGCGGCCACGCCGGCCCGGATGCCCTCGAGCAGCGCCGGCGGCGGCTCGGCGGCCTCGGCGGCGTGGGCCAGGTGGCCGAGGGTCTCGACGTGCTCGGCCAGGGCCCGCTGGCAGCGGGCGCAGCCGGGCAGGTGCGCCAGGAAGGCCTGCTCGTCCTCCGGCTCGAGGGCGGACAGGGCATGCCCGGCGGCCAGCTGGTCGTAGAGCTCGTGGGAGGCGTCGCGGGCAGTCACGGGAGGTTCCTCGGTGCGTCGGTGCTGTCGGTGAAGGGCTCGTCGGGTGCGCTGTCGTGCAGGCCGTCGAGGCCGTCCTTGAGACGTCGCATGCCGGCCAGCATCCGGGTCTTCACGGTGCCCAGCGGGGTGTCGGTGATCCCGGCGATCTCGCGCTGGGTGTAGCCGCCGAAGTAGGCCAGGACGAGCGCCTGGCGCTGCGGGTCCGGCAGCGTGGCCATGGCCCCGCGCACCCGCTCGCGGCGCAGGGTGGACCACACCTCGTCGTGGACCCCGGGGACGTCGCCCTCGCGGTCCTCGAGGCCCTCGGCCGTGGTGCGCCGCTTGCGGAGGTTCTCCTCGCGGCGGACGGCGTCGACGGCCTTGTGGTGCGTCATCGACAGCAGCCAGGTCGAGAAGCCGCCGCGGGAGGCGTCGAAGCGGTGAGCGTCGCGCCACACCGTGAGGAACACCTCCTGCACGACGTCCTGGGCGAACTGCTCGTCCGCGAGGATCCGGCGGGCCAGGCTGAAGCAGGCCCGGCCGTAGCGGCCGTACAGCGCCTCCAGCGCCCCGCCGTCCCCTTCCGTCACACGAGCCACGAGGGCCCGGTCGTCCAGGCCGTCGTAGGGCGACAGGCGGGCAGTCGGGTCGGTGCCGACGGCGGCGCGCCGAGGCTCCCCGGCACGGGCCCTCGAGGTGGTCATGGTTGTTCTCACACCTGTCGTTCGCACCAGCGGCAGTTCCGGATGGGTACCGGGGATGCGGACCTAACGCCGCGGGGGGCCAGACCCTTCCGGCCGGCGAGTGGGCCGAGCGGGTGAAGTACTGCTCCTGAGGGGGTTGGGACAGGGCAAGAAAGGGGAGTGTGTGCTCAACCAGGCCCATCCGGGCCCCTGATCGCAGGTGGTACTGGCATGACGCCGCGTCCGGTTACGGTCAGCACCGAGCTCCAGCTGCGCTTGGTCGTGCCAGGGGCCGCGAGCCTGCCGGTGCGCTCCGGCCTCGCCTACGACGCCAAGGACCCGTACGCGGTCTCGGTGGCGTTCCACACCGGCGTCGGCAGCTCCGCCGAGACGGTGGAGTGGACCTTCGCCCGCCAGCTGCTCACCGACGGCGTCACCGCCCCGGTCGGCCAGGGCGACGTCCAGGTGTGGCCGTCCTCCAGCGGCGGCGAGCCAGTCGTCTGCCTGTCGCTGTGCTCCCCGTCCGGCAAGGCGCTGTTCGAGGTGCCGATCCCGGAGCTGGTCGAGTTCCTCAGCATGACCTACGCCGCGGTGCCGACCGGCTCCGAGAGCCAGCACGTCGACGTCGACGCGGAGCTGGCTCTGCTGCTCTGGGCGGAACCCGAGACCTGAGCACCCGCGCGGGTTCTGCTAACGTCATCACTCGTCGTCAGGGCTCGCCCCGACGCACGCGGACGTGGCTCAGTTGGTAGAGCACAACCTTGCCAAGGTTGGGGTCGCGGGTTCGAATCCCGTCGTCCGCTCGGTTTAGCACTCCCTGAACGGCAGCGCCTCCCGGCCGGGTGGCCGAGTGGCTTAGGCAAGGGCCTGCAAAGCCCTGTACGCGGGTTCGATTCCCGCCCCGGCCTCTCTCGTTCACGCACCACTAACTTCACACGGGCGATTGGCGCAGTCTGGTAGCGCGCTTCCCTGACACGGAAGAGGTCACAGGTTCAAGTCCTGTATCGCCCACAAGATCACACCCCCTCTGACCTGCGGTTATGCAGGACCGGAGGGGGCGTTTCCGTCACTGGGGGACGCCACAGGGACGGCCGGAGAGCTCACGGACCCGCCGAGCACCTTGTCCAGACCCTCAGCAGGTCCTCCTCGACCCGCGGCAGCAGGTAGCCGTAGGTGCCGTCCGTGGTCAGGATCGACTCGTGCCCGAGCCGGTCCTTGATGGCTGACAGCGGCCTGCCGTCCGCGATCAGCAGCGCCGCATGCGTGTGGCGCAGGTCGTGTGGCGTCGGCTTCGGGTCCAGCCCGGCAGCCTCCACCGCCGGCTCCCAGACGTTGATCATGAACCAGCGGTGCGGGATCAGGTCGCCCTCCTCGGTCATGAACACCGGCTCGTCGCCGTCCTTCCCGCCATCAGCGGGACCGGCACGTCCACGACCGTCGCCGGCAGCCCGAGTGCCCGCGGCCCCGCCCGGGTCTTCGGGGTCCCCCACTGGGTCGCTCAAGTGCCTCGCCGCGACCCGGACGGGTGCGCTGGGGTGAGCAGCCCCTGGCGTGGTCCCGCTACAGCAGGTGGGCCAGGACGATGGTGTTGTCCCGGTAGTGCCCGGTTGCCTGGTCGAACGGTCCGCCGCAGGTGATCAGGCGCAGGGCCGCGATGTTGGTGTCGCCGTACACCAGCTGGGTCGGGAAGGACGACTTGGGGAAGCGGAGGACCCGGTCCACCGCGAAGCGGGCGACCGTGCCGTCAGCCCGGGAGACCAGGGCCAGGTCACCCGGCTGGAGCGAGGCGAGTCGGTAGAAGACCGAGGGCCCGTTGGCCGCCGAGTCGACATGACCGACGATGACCGCCGGCCCCTGGGCGCCCGGTGCCGGCGAGCCGACGTACCAACCGGCTCGGTCGTAGTGCGGCCCGGCAGGCGGGGTCGCCAGTGCGCCCGAGGGGGTCAGACCCAGTCGGAGCAGCTGCGTCGAGACGCCAATGGCCGGTATTTCCAGCCGCACCGGCATGGCGGCTGGCATCACCTTGGCTGCCTTCCCGCTGCTAACAGCTGCGGAAACCGGCTGGAGCGTGACCGAGCCCGGTCGGGTCAACGGCACCGAAGGCGGCATCGACCGGTGCCCGGGGCTGGCCGCGAGCGCGACGCCAAGGCACCCCAGGCCGCTGGCGGCCAGCAGTGCCACCAGCCCAAGGCCTGTCCGGGCCTGGCGCACTAGTGGGGGGAGCCCGGCTGGGACGTTCGGCACCGGCGAAGCACCAGGAACGCCGCGCCCAGCAGCATTGCCAACCCGGTGAGGAACAGGGCCCCCCGAGCAGGGACGGCGCTTGTGCCGCCGCCAGCGGCCACCCCGCCAACGGGCACGCCCGTGACCTGGCCATCCCTGGCGCCAGTGCTTCCGGTGGATCCTGCGGCGCCGCCCGTCGTGCCCCCGGTCGTTCCGGTAGCACCACCCGTTCCGGTGGATCCGCCCGTTCCCGTGGAGCCACTGGATCCTGTTGACCCAGTCGAACCGCCGGCGCCGGTGGAACCGCCAGAGGCGCCCGTGGTGCCCGAGCTACCACCGCCTCCTCCACTGGAAGAGGGCGGAGTGATGTTCGTCGTGATCTGGGCCGTGCACCGCACGGTGCTGCCGCCCGGGTTGCCGGTGCCGTTGCACTGGTTGATGGTGACCGGGAGGGCGGGGCTCACGGTCGAGCCCGCTGGAACGCTGCAGTCGATGGTGCCGCCGCCGCCGTTGGCCGAGCCGTTGCACTGCGTGATGTCAGCACTGGTGGTGTTCGCGGGGAAGGGGTCACAGGTGTTGCTGCCCCCGCCGCCTTGCGCCGAGCCGTTGCACTGGTTCACGGTCACTCCGCTTACCGGAGTGGCGCCAGGCGTGTCCGAGCTGATGTTATTCGTGATGTGCACGGTGCACGTCGTCGTGTGGGCGGCGTCGTTGCCCGAGCCGTTGCACTGGCTGACGCTGGTCACCAGGTCGGTCGATGACGTCGTGGTCGGACCGCCGTTGCCCTCCGGACACGGATCCAGCGAGCACTGCCGGGTGACGGTCACGGTCGACCCTCGGGTGGCCCCGTCGATCGTGTTCACGATCGTGACGTCGCAGGTCATCCCCGTGGTCGCGCCGCTGGGACCGGCGCCGACGTCGTTGCACTGCGAGAAGCCGACGTTGGCGGCGCTAGCGGCACCCGTGCCCACTGAGAGAGCCAGAGCCAAACTGCCCAGCAGCAGCAGGCCGGCGGCGCCAGCGCGGAACAACACGGTGCGAAAAGACGACCCCATGCCCATGTCATTGCCCTTCACGGTCTGGTGACAGGCACCTAACTGCGCGCCAGGCACTCGGAGGCGACTACGGACAGTGATCGCTTAGGCAACCCTATCCCCGGATGGACCGCTCAAATATCATTTACGCGAGACAGTTCGACGTTCCGGAGCAACACATCGACCGCTCCCCCTCCGTGGTGCCGCCCCGGATGCCCCACGGGTCGCGGTCGTCGAGCCGTTCCGCAGACAGTCGTCGCGCACAGGACACTCCGCGCACATGGCCAGCGGCCTCTGACACGGATGAGGTGTCTGTATCGGCCCCCTCACGCAAGATCATCGGCGGCAGCCACGGTGTGGCCCGCCCCCGCAGCGCCCGTTGCGTTGCTCCGTCCCGTTCCGCCCTCTTGGGCCGTACGGCGCAACCGGCACCACCCACCTCGTAACGGGCGAACCGCCCACAATGCGCATGGTGTGCGTTGCGCCAGTCCTCCAGGCTGGCATGACCACAGAGGAGGACACCGTGCGCTGCTGCGGAAGCACTTGCCAGGAGATCACCGTGAACGCCCGCCCGGGCCTGGTCGCGATGCAGCGCTGCACCGCGTGCGGGAACTCGCAATGGGCCCGTGACGGTCGGCCGGTCCCCCGCGATGAGGCGTTCGCGATCCTCGCGGCGGCCTTCCAGGACACCCCGGTCCACGCCCGGGCCCGCCGCGCTGCCGCCGCGGA
>JAOPVD010000173.1 GCA_025966295.1 Frankiales bacterium
CGTCGGGGCACATCGAGCTGGCGGACCTGACGGCGTTCCTGGACTGGATGGCGGCGGCCGGGCAGACCGGTGGGGCGCCGGCGGGCGCGGTGCTGAGCACCGTGCGGGACGCCGTGACCTCGGTCGATACCGTGCCCCCGACCACCACCATGACCTGCAACAACGCGCCCTGCACCGCGGACGTCGCGACCAGCACGGTGCTCGTGCGGCTGCCGGCGACCGACGTCGGCTCCGGGGTGGCGAGCACCCACTACACGACCAACGGGTCGGTGCCGACGCTGGACAGCCCGACGTACAGCGGGCCCATCCCCGTCACCGCCACCACGACCATCACGTTCCGGTCGTGGGACCGCACCGGCAACGTCGAGGCGCCCACCAGCCAGCTGGTGCAGGCCCAGCTGCCGGCCGACGCCGCACCTCCCATGACCGCCCTCAGCTGCGACGGGCAGCCGTGCGGGACGACGGCGTACAACGGCTCGGTGAGCCTGGCGCTTGCCGCCACCGACGGCACCGGCTGGGGCGTCGACAAGACCTACGTCACGACGGACGGCTCGACGCCGACCACCGCGAGCCCGGTCTACACCGCGCCCGTGGTGCTGAGCACCCCGGCGACCTACACCGTGTCGTGGTTCTCCACGGACCTGGCCGGCAACGCGGAGCCGGTGCGCAACCAGGTCGTGCAGGTGCTGCCGCCGCTGACGACGGTGTCCCTCACCTTCGACGACGGCCTGCAGAGCCAATACCTGCTGGGCGTGCAGAAGGCCCTGGCGCCGCACCGGATGGCCGGCACCTTCTACAACGTGAGCGGCCTGGTCGGTGTCGACCCCGAGCACGTGACCTGGCCGATGCTGCACGCCATCAACGACGCGGGCAACGAGATCGGCGGGCACACCGTCCACCACGTCAACCTCAAGACCACCACCGATCCGGCGGTCCGCAAGGCGGAGGTCTGCGACGACCGGCAGAGCCTGCTCGACCACGGCTTCTTCCCGGTCAGCTTCGCCTACCCGGAGGGCGCCTTCGACGCCGCCGCCGAGCAGGTCGTCCGTGAGTGCGGCTACCTCAACGCGCGCGCGGCCGGCGGCCTCAACAACGCCGGTCAGGGCGCCGGTCCGGTGTACGTCGAGACGGTGCCGCCGAAGGACCCGTACGCCAGCCGGACCGTCTACGACCCGGCAGTGGGAACTCCGCCGATCGTGCCGCCCATCTCGCTGGACTCCCTGAAGGCGGCGGTGACGGCGGCCGCCCAGCACGGCGGCGGCTGGGTGCCACTGGTGTTCCACGGCGTGTGCTCCCCGACGCAGGCCGCCGAGCACTACGCCTCCTGCATCAGCGACTACGGGCCGATCGAGCTGGACACCCTCAACGCCTTCCTCGACTGGCTGCAGAACAGCGGCCAGCCCGGCGGGGCACCGGCCCGGACCGAGGTCAAGACGGTGACGCAGGTGCTGCAGGGCGCCGACCTCGCCAAGCCGGTCAGCACCGTGCAGTGCGGTCGCGCGGCGTGCGGCGCGACGCCCTACCAGGGCTCGGTCTCGCTGAGCCTGAGCGCCATTGACCCGGGCGGCTCCGGCGTGCAGGCCATCTACTACACGCTCGACGGCACGACGCCCTCGACCACCAGCGCGCGCTACGTGCGGCCGTTCCTGCTGAGCCGCAACGCGACCGTGTCCTACTTCTCGGTCGACAACAACGGCAGCGCGGAAGACCCGCGCGGCCAGCTGGTGCAGGTGCAGCCCCACGCCGACCCGGTGGTGGCGGCCGCGGGCGACATCGCCTGCGACCCGCTGGCACCGGCCTTCGACGGCGGCCTGGGCACCGACACCGACTGCCGGTCCTCGCAGACCGCACCGCTGCTCGAGGGGGCGGACGCGGTGGCGGTGCTCGGCGACTCGCAGTACGAGTGCGCCAGCCCGGACGCCTACCGGCAGTCCTACGACCCCACCTGGGGGCAGGCCCTGTCGATCACGCGCCCGGTGCCGGGGGACAAGGAGTACGCCACGACGGGTGCCCCGGACTGCCCGACGACGCCCGCCTCCGGGTACTTCTCCTACTTCGGGAGCAGCGCCGGTGACCCGGGCAAGGGCTACTACAGCTACGACCTCGGCAGCTGGCACGTGGTGGCCATCAACACCGGGCCGTGCGGCACCGACCCGAGCTTCTGCGCGCCTGGCAGCGCCCAGGAGCAGTGGCTGAAGGCCGACCTGGCGGCGCACCCGACCAGCTGCACGCTGGCCTACTACCAGAACCCGCGGTTCGTCTCGTCGTTCTCGGGCTCGGGCGGCGACCCGGCGTACCAGGCGATCTGGCAGGCCCTGTACGAGGGCGGCGTCGAGGTCGCGATGAACGGCGACTCGCACTGGTACGAGCGCTTCACCCCGATGGACAGCGCCGGCAAGGTCGACCCGGCCTTCGGCGTGCGGGAGTTCGTGGTCGGCACCGGCGGTGCCGGTCTGGACATCCCCGGCCCGGCGCTGGCGACCAGTGAGAAGCTCGACGCGAGCACGCACGGTGTGCTGCGGCTGACGCTCGCCGCCGGCAGCTACAGCTGGTCTTTCGCGCCGGTCACGGGCGGGACGCTGACCGACACCGGCAGCACCGCCTGCCACGGCGCGCCGGTGCCCGACACCACCGCGCCCACCACGACGGCCACCTGCAACGGCGGTTCCTGCACCGGCTACCTGAAGCCGACCGTGCAGGTCGCGCTGACGGCCGTCGACAACGCCGGCGGCCGGGGCGTCGCCAGCACCTACTACACCCTCGACGGGACCGCCCCGACCACGACGAGCGCGAGCTACACCGGTCCGCTCACGGTCAGCAGCACCACGACGGTGCGGTACTTCTCGCTCGACAAGGTGGGCAACACCGAGGCGCCCCAGCAGCAGGTGGTGCAGGTGGACGCGGTGCCACCCACGACGACGGCGCGATGCAACGGCGCCGCCTGCTCGGCCGGCTGGTACCGCACCGCACCGGTGGCGGTGTCTCTGGTCGCCGCCGACACCGGAGGCGCGGCCGTCGGCGCGACGTACTACACGACGGACGGCTCCACCCCGACGACGGCGAGCCGCGGCTACGCCGGTCCGTTCAACGTCTCGGCGACGACCACCGTGACCTTCTTCTCGACGGACACGGCGGGCAACGCCGAGGCGGTGCGGAGCCAGGTCGTCCGGGTCGATGCGGCCGCGCCGGTGACCACGATGAACTGCAACGGGGCGCCCTGCGGCACGGGCTGGTTCCGCACCGGACCGGTGACGGTGGCCCTGACCGCCACCGACACCGGCGGGTCGGGGGTGGCGAGCACCCGCTACACCACCGACGGATCGGCACCGACCGTCTCCAGTCCGCTGTACGCCGGGCCGTTCGACGTCTCCGCGGCCAGCACGGTGCGGTTCTTCTCGGCCGACGTGGCAGGCAACACCGAGACGGCGAAGTCGCAGCTGGTGCGGTTCGACAGCAACGCACCGCTGACGTTCATGACCTGCAACAACGGCTCGTGCAACAGGCAGTTCGCAGGCACGGTGACGGTCCGGCTGGCCACGAGTGACTTCGGCGGTTCAGGGGTGGCAGGCACCCGTTACACCACCAACGGGTCCACGCCGACGCTCGCCAGCTCGAGCTACACCGCGCCGTTCGCCGTGACGCGCACGACGACGGTGAAGTACTTCTCGGTGGACGCCCTCGGCAACACCGAGCCGGTGCGCAGCACGGTGGTGCCGTTCGACTCGACCTCGCCGCAGGTGACGGTGACCCAGCCGCAGGAGGGGGCACGGATCGCGCGCGGCAGCAGGGTGCAGCTCAGTGCCTCCGTGACCGATCCCGGCGGCCAGGGCGGGCAGCAGGGATCCGGCGTGGTGAGCGTGACGTACTACCTCGACGGGTCCCGGCTGGGTTCATCGTCGACGTCGCCGTACCGGTTCACCTGGTCCGTGGGCTCGCTCTCCTACGGCACCCACCGGCTCACGGCGGTGGCCACCGACAGGGCCGGCAACACGGCAATGTCGGCCCCGGTCACCGTGACGATCGTGTAGTCCGATGTGGGTCTCGCCGGGGGAGCGTCCGGGGCGGGTGCGCGCGCTGCGGCACCTGTCGCTCGCGACG